>DASSOW010000358.1:0-4758 GCA_035700175.1 Gemmatimonadales bacterium
GACCGAGGACATCCGCTATCACACCTATGTCCACACCAACATCATCCGCTTCATGGACGGGTTCCGCTACGACGCCCATCCGATGGGGATGCTGCTCGGCTCGGTCGGCGCGTTGAGCACTTTCTATCCGGACGCCAAGGACATCCACGACCCCGCCAATCGCTACATCCAGCGGGTGAGGCTGATGGCCAAGATGCCGACCCTGGCGGCGTTCGTCTTTCGCCACGCGCGCGGCCTGCCCTACGAATTTCCCCGGAACGACCTCGACTACATCGGCAACTACGTCAACATGACGTTCAGCATCGGCGGCCAGCACAAGCCGAACAAGGTCCTCCAGCGGGCGCTCGAAATCCTCCTCATCCTCCATGCCGACCACGAACAGAACTGCTCCACCAGTGCGGTGCGCGCCGTGGGCTCGTCCGGCGTGGACCCCTTCAGCGCCATCTCGGCGGGCATCGCCGCGCTCTACGGGCCGCTCCATGGCGGCGCCAATGAGGCGGTGCTGCGCATGCTGGACGAAATCGGCGACAAGAAGAACATCCCGGCGTTCATCGAGCAGGTGAAGAAGGGCGAGGGCCGGCTCATGGGCTTTGGCCACCGGGTGTACAAGTCCTACGACCCGCGCGCGAAGCTCATCAAGCGGGTCGCCGACGAAGTGTTCGCCGAAACCGGCCTCAATCCCAAGCTGGAGCTGGCGCTCGAGCTCGAGAAGATTGCGCTGTCAGACGAATACTTCATCAAGCGGAAGCTCTACCCCAACGTGGACTTCTACTCCGGCCTCATCTACCAGGCGATGGGCTATCCCACGGACTACTTCACGGTACTCTTTGCGCTGGGACGGATGCCCGGCTGGCTGGCGCAGTGGGAAGAGATGCTGCAGGACAAGGAGCAGAAGATTGCCCGCCCGCGGCAGATCTATGTGGGCGAGGGGAAGAGGGAGTTCGTGGAGCTGGGAAAGAGGAAGTGACCCCGGAGTAGGGGCCCGGCTTGCCGGGCCCGGCAAGCCGGGCCCCTAATCCCCTTCCAGATACGTATACCCCTCCAGCCCCGCCACGTAATCCGCAATGAAGCTGTTGGCTTCGTCCCTCGGGAGGTCGGGTGCCGCGCCGACCTTCCGCCGGAAGGTGGTCAGCAAGTCACTGGCGTGGAACTGCACGTAGTTCAGCACCTCGGTCACCGTGTCGCCATGCACCAGGTCGGTAATCTCGTAGCCGCCCTCGGGCGTGAGCGAGACATGCACCGCGTTGGTGTCGCCGAAGAGGTTGTGCAGGTCGCCCAGGATTTCCTGATACGCCCCCGTGAGAAAGATCCCCAGCACATACGGCTCGCCCTCCACCGGCGCGTGGACCTCGAGCGACGGCTTGCCCTTCCGGCCACCGGTGAAGCGGTCGATCACGCCATCCGAATCGCAGGTCACGTCCTGCAGGGTCGCCCGGCGGGTGGGCCGCTCATCGAGCCGATGGACCGGCATGATGGGAAAGAGCTGGTCAATGGCCCAGTTGTCGGGCAGCGACTGGAACACGGAGAAATTGCAGAAGTAGCGGTCCACCAGCGTGGCGTCGAGGTGCGCCGTGATTTCCGGATACGTGGTCCGGTCCTCGGCCAGCAGCGAGTGGATTTCCGTCATGATGCACTGGTACAGCTGCTCGGCGTCGGCCTTGTCGCGGAGCGAGAATGCCCCGCTCGCGAAATATTCGCTGGTGCGCTCCTTGGCGAAGACGGCGTCGTGGAATGCCTCTTCCACCCGGTCCAGCGTCAGCGCCTCGAGGTTGTCCTTGAGTTCCCGCAGCAGCGGGTGTGACTCGTCACTCAGCTCCGGCGCCACCGGCGCCATCTGCGATTCCACGTCAATCACATTCACCAGCAGCAGCGAATGGTGCGCCGTGAGCGCCCGGCCCGACTCGGAGATCAGGTTGGGCATCGGCAGTTCGTGCTCCCGGCACATGTTGCCGATGGTGTACACCACGTCGTTGGCATACTCGCGCATGGTGTAGTTGACGCTGGCGGTCCGGGTGGAGCGCGAGCCGTCATAGTCCACACCGAGCCCGCCACCCACGTCCACATGGCTCAGGGTGAATCCCATGGCATGCAGCTCGGCGTAGATCCGGGCGATTTCGGCCAGGCCCGCCTTCACGTAACGGATGTCGGTGATCTGGCTGCCCAGATGGAAGTGCACCAGCCGGAGCAGGTCCGTCTGGCCGTCCCGGGTCAGCCGGTCGAGCAGGCGCATGAGTTCCACGGCGTTGAGCCCGAACTTGGACTTCTCCCCGCCGCTCTTGGCCCAGCGCCCCGAGCCTTCAGTGGCCAGCTTGATGCGCACTCCGATGGTGGGCTGGACCTTCATCTCTTCCGCCACCCGCAGCAGCACATCCAACTCATGCAGCTGCTCGATGACGATGAAGACCGTGTGCCCCAGCTTCTGGCCCATGAGGGCGAGGCGCATGAACTCCTCGTCCTTGTAGCCATTGCAGACGATCACGTGCCTCGTGCTCTCGTTCAGGCCCAGGACCGCCATGAGCTCCGGCTTGCTGCCGCATTCGAGGCCCACGCCGTAGGGTGCGCCGAATTCGACGATCTCCTGCACCACGTGGCGCTGCTGGTTCACCTTGATCGGATAGACCGTGGTGTAGGTGCCTTCGTAGCCGAATTCCTGGATGGCGCTGGTGAACTTGGTAGCGAGCGTGCCGATCCGGCTCTTGAGGATTTCGGAGAACCGGAGGAGAAGCGGCAAGCCGACGCCCTGTGCCTGCAGGTCCATGGCAAGCCGGGAGAGATCGAGGCCGCGGTCCTTCTTCGCGTCGGGATGGACGGTGACATGGCCGTCGGCGCTGACCCGGAAGTAGCCGAGTCCCCAGCCGGGCATGTTATACAGCTTCTCGGCGTCCCTGGGCGTCCAGGTGGTGGGAGTAGCGACGGTCGTGGTGATGGCTCCATCCCTCGTAGTGCGTGGTGGGCGGAAAACGTAACAGCGGCCGCCGCGCGATGAAAGAGAATGCGCGTTGTTGCCCGCCGGAACGCTCCCTGAAGTGTAGTATGGCATCCCCACCGATGCGCGGACGCCACGGCCCGATCCGGTGCCTCCGGCGAACGCTGCAGGCACCCGCAGTGCAGCTGCGCAAAGACCTCCCAACCTGCGGCAGCGCCGAGGCTTATCCCCCTGCCAGCAGGGCATGCCACCCACGGCACAAAGCTCGCATGATGGAACGCCGGCGGGTGATCGACGCCGAAGCGACGGCATGAGGACAGTTGCAGTCGCACTACCCTGTCGAAAGAGAGAGACAATCCTATGGTCACACCTGGTATGCTGTCGGGGCGCCGGGTTCCCGAGACCGTTCGCGTGGATTTCGATGTGGTCGTGGCGCGCGCCTGGCAGGCCCTGGCGCAGACGCATGAAGAGGCTGCCGTCACGTTTGTCCGCCGCCTGAGCCCGAGGATCGGCACCGATGCGGCGCTGCAGCGTTACTTCCGTGAAGTGGCGGTGCCGCTGGAAATGCGGGAAGCGGTGCGGACCGGCGCCCTCCTCGCGCTGACGCCGGAGGAACGGCGCCGCACCGGCGATGATGGCGCCGAGGGCTGGAGCATCATGCGGCCTGACCAGCTGGTGGGCGCCATGCGGCGCCGAACCCGGTTCGTCGAGGAGACCACGCTGGCGCTACGGCTCGCGGCGGCCGCTGCCGATGAATCGGTCACCGTTACCCACGTGCGCATGGCGCTCGAGGCGGCGCACGTGATGAGCCCGGCGCTCCCGGTGGATGAATCGGTCATGCATTACATCAAGGCGTTCGACCTGTCGAACACCATGGCGCAGGTGGTCTTTCAGCGCGCCATGGCACGCCTGGCAGACCTGGATGTCCAGGTCACCGCCGAGATGCCGACCGTTGCGGCGCCGGCACCGGCCCGGCTCGCGCCACTCACCATGCTGGGGCTTCGCGCCACCGGCTGACCGCGCAACCTCCCGCCGATGGGGATAGACTTCAGGCATGGCCTGGTCATTCCCCATCGCGCGGATCGCCGGCACGGTGGTCAAGGTCCACGTGACCTTCCTGCTCCTGCTGGCTGTCTTTCTCGTCGCCGGCGGCGTCGCCGCCGTCGTGATGATCCTCGCCATCTTCGCCTGCGTCGTTGCCCATGAGTTCGGTCATGTGGCGATGGCCAGGCGGTTTGGCGTTCGCACCCCGGACGTCATCCTGCTGCCCATTGGCGGCCTCGCCCGCCTCGAGCGGATGCCGGAGGAGCCTCGGCAGGAGCTGTTGATCGCGCTGGCGGGACCGGCGGTGACGCTGGCACTCGCGGCCATTTTCTACGCCATCCTGCGCGCCGGCGGCGCGGCGCCACCCCTGCTGCCCAGTCTCACCGTCGCGGGCGACAGTGTCCTGGGCGATCTCTATCGTATCAACGTCCTGCTCCTGCTCTTCAATCTCATCCCGGCATTTCCGATGGACGGTGGCCGCGTGCTCCGGGCCATCCTGGCCGCACGGCAGGGGCTGGCACGCGCCACCAGGATCGCGGCCAGTGTGGGCCAGTTGCTGGCGTTCGGGCTCGGCTTCGCGGCGCTGATGACCGGGAACATGCTGCTGCTGCTGATTGCCTTCTTCGTCTTCCTTGGTGCCGGGGCGGAGGCGGCGGCGGTGGAGACCCGCACGGCAGGGCGCGGCCTCACGGTGCGTGAGATGATGGTGACCGATTTTCGGACCCTGCCCGCGTGGGCAACGTTGCGGGATGCAGCGGAGCTGCTGGTGGCGAGTGACCAGCGGGAGT
>DASSOW010000359.1:0-8416 GCA_035700175.1 Gemmatimonadales bacterium
CTGGAGGACGCCAGCACGAAGGCGCGGCGGGAGTTCAATCGGCGGCGCCGTCGGCTGCGCGAGCGGCTGGATGATGGGGTGGACGCCGTGAAGGAGCGGATCGCGGAATACCGCTGACGGGTCGCGGGTCGCGGGTCGCGCAACGGACGTCGCGGGTCGTGGGTCGTGGGTCGTGGGTCGTGGGTCGCGGGTCGTGGGTCGTGTAGGGGCGGCCCGCGGGCCGCCCCTACAATGTCTGCCCCTCATCGGTGGCATGCCGGAATATTCCGCGGGCCGCCCCTACAGCGTTCGCCCGTCATTGGCCGCCGGCCGGGAATCCCGCCGGGCGCCCTTACTGCGATCCGTGCTCCGTCGCGATCCTCGCCAGCAGCGCCGCCGCCTGCCGCTTGTATTCCGGGTCTCCCGGATCGGACGGCGGTAGCGCCGCGATGCGCTGGAGCTGGGTCCCTGCCTCGGCATAGCGCTTGAGATCGATGTACACGAGCGCCAGGTCGAGGCGGTGGAAGATCCGCTGCGGATCCAGCTCCACCGCGCGCTCCAGGTTGGCCACCGCCCCGTTCCATGACGCCTGGTTGAACACGGCGCCCCCCAGGAAATTCTTCGCCACAAAGCGCTGCACGCCGCTCAGGCGCATGATCTCCGCATTCCACCGGCCGAGGATGTGGTACGCGCCATCGTGCTTCGGGTTGAGCTGGATGGCCTTCAGCGCCTCATCGCGAATCTCCCTGGCCCGCTCGACCCGTTCCCGCTTCCCCTTGGTCAATGACGCCCGGCCGATGGCATCGGCCAGCACGAAATGGCCGTCGGCGTCGTCGGGGCGCAGCGCGACGGCCCGACGGGCATATGTTTCAGCCAGGGCATACATCGAATCCCGTGCCGGCGACTTGACCGTGTCGGGGGTCTCGGCGCCCACGTCGATCAGTGCGAGCGCCGTACGCCAGTTGGCTTCGTAGTTCGTCGAATCGAGCTGGGCCGCACGCTCGAAGTGCGCGAGCGCGGCCTCGGCATCCAGGGAGTCTCGTGCCGTCTGGCCGGCCCGGATTTCGTCGGCGGCTGCCTGGCCGGCCAGCGGTGTGACGGCGGTCGCCAGGAGCGTCGCACTGAGCAGGAACACCCGCATGAGCACCTCGAGAACATGGTACCGGCCCACATCGGAGCCTGATCAATGGTTGTGCCGCGCCTGATTGAACGCAAGCGTGAGGGGCACCCGCTCGACACGGAGGAGTGGGCGGAGCTGATCCGCGATTACACCGCCGGCCGCGTGCCTGATTACCAGATGTCGGCGTTGCTCATGGCCATCTATTTCCGCGGCCTCGAACCCCCGGAACTGGCCGCGCTCACTGACGCCATGCTGGCGAGCGGCGACCGGCTCCGGTTCGATGGATGGGACACCCCCCGCGTGGACAAGCACTCCACCGGAGGCGTGGGCGACAAGACCAGCCTGCTGCTGGCTCCCATGCTTGCCGCTGCCGGCGTGGCGGTGCCCATGATGTCCGGCCGCGGCCTGGGCCACACCGGCGGCACACTCGACAAGCTGGAATCGATCCGCGGCTTCCGCACCGATCTTTCCCTGCGCGACGCCGAAGCACAGGTCCGGCGCCTCAACTGCGCGTTGATCGGCCAGACGCCGGAAATCGCGCCGGCTGACAAGCGCCTCTACGCGCTCCGCGATGTCACCGCGACGGTCGAATCGATTCCGCTCATCTCCGCCAGCATCATGTCCAAGAAGCTGGCCGAGGGGCTGAACGGCCTCGTGCTCGACGTGAAGACCGGCAGCGGCGCATTCCTTCCCTCGGTAGACGATGCACTCACGCTGGCACGCACGATGGTCGCCATCGGCGAACGCCACGGCTGCCGAGTTGTTTCCCTGCTGACTGCCATGGACCGCCCGCTGGGACGCGCCGCTGGCAATGCGCTCGAGGTGCGGGAGGCCGTTGCGGGACTCCGCGGCCACGGTCCCGAAGACCTGATGAACGTGACTTTCGCGCTCGGCATCGAGATGCTGAGGGTGGCGGGACTCGCCCCGGATGCCTCCACCGCGCGCCACCTGCTGCGCGAAACCATCCAGTCGGGCCGCGCGCTGGAGCGGTTGATGCAGATCGTCGAGGCCCAGGGCGGTGATCCGGCGCAAGTGGAGCACCCCGAGCGGCTGCCGGCAGCGCCGGTGCAGGAGATGTTTCTTTCGCCCGGCGACGGAGTGGTGGCATCGATCGAGCCGAGGGCGGTAGGGCGGGCCATCGTGGCGCTGGGCGGCGGGCGCGCGACCATGGAAGACGTGATCGACCCATCAGTGGGGTTCGTCTTTCAGGTCACCGCAGGCGACACCGTGGTGCGGGGACAGCCGCTGGTCGAGATTCATGCCCGGACCGGCGATCAAGCTGTGGAGGCTGCGCGCGCGCTCGGCAAGGCCATCACGCTTGGGAGTGAGGCGCGGCTCCTGCCCCTCGTATCGCACCGGGTCACCGCTGCCGGTGTCGAGGAACTTTCGTGATCTATTACGCCTTTCTCATCATGGTGGTGCTGGTCCTGGCGGGCTGGCTGCTTCGCCGAGGCGAACGCACCAGCTATCGCCGCAACGCCGCGTCCGATGACATCGACTGGGATGAACTGGGCGAAGCCGAGCGTGAAGTCCAGGGCTGGGACGCCACTGTCCGACCGGAGGACGACGTACCAGGCGCCGACTGGGGGCCGGGTACAGGACGACCGAGACCTCCGGAACTCTTGTAGTCGCAGGTCGCAGGTCGCAGGACACGCGACATGAGACCTGCGACCGTCACCCACGACCCACGACCCACGACCCATCATGCCCGAATTCTGGCTACAAGGCCCCGTTCCCGGCATCATCCCCGACCTCCAGCCTGCGGCGCATGCGCTCCTGCAGGTCAGGCAGGAACTTCCGTCCGTGCTGGCGAGGCTGGACGCGTCACTGCTCTGGGTGCGGCCCGGTGGCGCCGCCTCGCTGGGATTTCACCTGCTGCATATCGCGGGATCCACGGATCGGCTGCTGACGTACGCGGCGGGGCAGGGATTGAGTGACGCCCAGCGTCAGGCGCTCAGCCTCGAGCGAGAGCCGGAAGCCAGTGGCAGGACACTTCAGGAATTGACGGCAGGAGCTGTCGCGGCCATTGACCAGGCGCTGGACGTTCTGCGCTCAACCAGGGCCGAAGAGCTGGATGACGCCCGGACGGTGGGGCGACAGGCCCTTCCTACCAATGTGCGCGGCCTGCTCTTTCACATCGCGGAACACGCCCAGCGGCACAGCGGGCAGGTGGCGACGACGGTAAAGGTGGTCGCAGGTCTCAGGTCGCAGGTCGCAAGGGGTGTGACTCACGATTCGTAAACCAGGACTTGCGACTTGCGACCTGCGACTCCCAGCGCCAACGCCGCATTCACCGGCAACGCAAACGCAATTATCTCCCAGTTCATCTGGCTCACGCCCGGCAAGAGCTTGACGACGAGTCCCGTGAGCGAGGCGAGCAGCAGCACGAGTGCCGCGCGCGTAGCGACGGGATGGGTCTCATGCGGGCGCCGGAGCAGGCCAGGCAACGCAATGAGGAAGACCAGCGCGAGTGGACACAGCTGCAGCAGGTTCTCGTTGGCGTAGGCCGCGGTGTGGTGGGTAAAGCCCCAGAGCGCCGCAAGCATGAGCCCACCCAGGCCGGCCAGCAGCGCCCAGGCACCGGCGACAACGCCGAAGCTCCAGCGCGCCGCGGCTGACGTGGCCAGCGCGCGTCCCGACGCCAGCAGCACGCCGCCCACGATCAACCCCGCCAGCAGAAACCACGGCCACCACCTCGGCGGCTGCGCGGGCGGTGGCTCGGCGGTCGAGCGATAGAGTGTCTCTTCCGCCTTCACCAGCGGCCGCTCGGCGCCGGTCGAATCGCGCAGTGTCACCTGGCCCAGGTGGTCGCGCAGCGCCATCGGCAGGAACATTTCCTCGTACTGCGAAATCGGACGGTCGGTCGGCCGCCCCAGGCCGAGCTCGATGCCGATGTAGACCGGGAGACTGCTTTCCGTGAGCCGGCGCGTCTCGGCGCGGAAGCTGGTGCCCGACGGCTTGCCTTCCATCTGCGCCTTGATGCTCCCACCGATTACCCGGTCGAGGGCATCCCGCACCCGGGTGGAGCAGTTGTCGTAGTAGTAGTCGTAGTGGTAGAAGCGATTTTCGGGCAGGACATTCCACTCGAGGAACTGCTTGAGCGCCAGTCGTTGGGACGGCGTGAGGTTCAGCTCCTGGATCCAGACTGAGCGGTTGCGCTCAATGTACGCACCGAGTTCAGAGCGCACGTCACCGCCCGCCATCCAGTAGCGCATGTCGCCCTTGAGGAACCGGGGCCAGAAGTCGGCGGCATTGAAGTCGAACATGCCGTAGTTGTACCACCGCGCCTCGCCTGACGCGGTGTCCTCCACCATGATGGCATTGTGGCCGAACCGCTCCCACACCTCGGCGCCGGGGCCGATCGTGATCACGGCGATGCGGAGTGATTGGCCGGGCTGCTGGGCCGGCAACGTCCTGGCTGTGAGGCACAGTAGAAACGCGCCGACGATTCCGCCGATGGTGCGGAACCTGAAAAGGCGGGTCATGAGTCGCCCTTCGCCTGGCTCAGGGTGACTCACGACCCGTGACACACGACCCGTGATTCGCGTCCCGCGTCACACGTCGAGGTTGGACACGTACTTGGCGTTCTTCTCGATGAACACCCGGCGCGGCTCAACCGCGTCGCCCATGAGCTCATCGAAGAGGTTGGAGGCCTCGACCGCGTCCTCCATCGTGACCCGAAGGATGGTGCGTGTCTCCGGGTTCATGGTGGTCTTCCAGAGCTGGTCGGGATTCATCTCGCCCAGGCCCTTGTAGCGCTGGATCACCACGTTGCCCTTGCCGTCAGCACCCGCCAGCCGCTTCACGAACTCGCCGCGTTCCTCTTCCGTGTAGGCGTAGAACTCTTCCTTGCCCCGCGCCACCCGGTAGAGGGGCGGCTGGGCGATGTAGACGTAGCCCGCCTCGATCAGCTCCTGCATCTGCCGGAAAAAGAACGTCAGCAGCAGGGTCCGGATGTGGGCGCCGTCCACGTCGGCGTCGGTCATGATGATGACCTTGTGGTAGCGCGCGTCTTCCAGCTTGAAGTCATCGCGCACGCCGGTGCCGATGGCCGTGATCATGGAGCGGATTTCCTCGTTGCCAAGGATCCGGTCGATCCGCGCCTTCTCCACGTTGAGGATCTTGCCGCGGAGCGGCAGGATGGCCTGGAACTGCCGGTCGCGGCCCTGCTTGGCGCTGCCGCCCGCCGAGTCGCCCTCTACCAGGTAGATCTCGCTCAGCGCGGGATCGGTGATGGAGCAGTCGGCCAGCTTGCCGGGGAGCACGGCGCTCTCGAGGCCCGACTTCTTGCGCACCAGGTCACGCGCCTTGCGGGCGGCCTCGCGCGCGCGTGCGGCCGCGACCGCCTTTTCCACGATGGCACGGAGGACGGGCGGATGCTCCTCGAGGTAGGTGCCGAGATGCTCGTTCACCACCTGCCGGACGATGCCCTCGACCTCGGAGTTGCCCAGCTTCGTCTTGGTCTGTCCCTCAAACTGCGGTTCCCGGACCTTGACGTGGAGCACGCAGGTGAGCCCTTCGCGGATGTCATCGCCCGTGAGGGTAAAATGTTCCTTCTTCAGCGCGCCGGCCTTCTTGGCGAGGTCGTTGACCGTGCGGGTCAGCGCCGCGCGGAAGCCGGTGAGGTGGGTGCCGCCCTCATGGGTATTGATGTTGTTCACGAAGGTGAACGTGTTCTCGTTGAACCCGTCGTCATACTGCAGCGCCAGGTCCACGTCCACCTCGTCCTTCTCGGTGGTGAAGTGCACCGGCTTGGCGTGCAGCGGCTTCCGGTTCCGATTCAGGAACTGGACGAACTCGACCAGGCCGCCCTTGGCGTAGAACTCGCTCTGCTGGCCGCCCTCGCGCTCATCCTTGAGCGTGATCTTCACGCCCTTGTTCAGGAACGACAGCTGGCGCAGGCGGTCGGCCAGGGTGTCATAGTGGAATTCGAGCGTGTTGAAGATTTCGGGGTCCGGCTTGAAGCGCACCGTGGTGCCGGTCGTGCGGACCTTGCCGAGGACCGAGAGCTTCTTGGTGGTGTGCCCCCGCGCAAACGACATGTGGTGCCGCTGTCCGTCGCGGTCTACCAGCACGGTGAGCTTCTCGGAGAGCGCATTCACCACCGACACACCGACGCCATGCAGCCCGCCCGACACCTTGTAGCTGTTCTTGTCGAACTTGCCGCCGGCGTGCAGCACCGTGAGGGCGAGCTCGACCCCGGGGATCTTCTCGACCGGATGGATGTCCACCGGGATCCCGCGGCCATTGTCGGTGACCGTGATGGAATTGTCGGGATGGATCGTGACGCTGATGGTGTCGCAAAAGCCCGCCAGCGCCTCGTCGATGGAGTTGTCCACGACCTCGTAGACGAGATGGTGCAGCCCGCTCTCGCCCGTGGACCCGATATACATGCCCGGGCGCTTCCGGACCGCCTCGAGCCCCTTGAGGACCTGGATGGAGTCGGCCTTGTACTTCGGTTGTGCGGTGGTGCTCATCGTCCCTCGCTGCTGTCCTTCAGGTTTCGCCGGGGCGCCGAGGTGGCGCCGCAATCCAGCGTATTTCGCGCACGCGCCCCGAGCGGCCCTGGTTGAGCTTGGCCAGGATGCGTGGTGTCATCATGCGCAGTTCCTGCGCCCATGGTGCGCTGGCAACGCGCACCCAGAGGATGCCGTCTGCAGTGACGGCGTCCGGCTCGGTGACCGCGGCAATCTGGGGCCCCACCAGCTGGGCCCATTCGGCAACAATGCCGGCCGCTTCCACCCGGCGTGTGAGCCCGGCGCGCTTGAGATAGCGCGCCAGCACGTCGGCGACCGAGTGGGGCCGCTGGTCGTCACTCATGCCGCTACCCGTCCCCCGCTCACCCGCCAGACAGGAAGTGCCAATCCCGCGGGCAGATCCTGCGCGCGCGGCGCGGTGAGGAAAACCTGGCGCTCGGGGCCGCCCAGCAGCCGGTGGGCCAGCCGCTCCTGCCGCTCCCCATCCAGCTCGGCGAAGACATCGTCGAGCGCGAGTGCCGGCTCGGTGCCGCGATCTTCCGCCAGGGTCCGCAGCTCGAGCAGCCTGAGTGCCACGGCGGCGGTGCGCTGCTGCCCGGTGCTGCCGAATGTCCGCAGGTCGCGGCCGTCGAGCATCAGGCGCAGGTCGTCCCGGTGCGGTCCCATGCCGGTGGATGCGCGGGCCAGGTCGCGTGGCAGGTGCTCGGCGAGCAGCGCCGGCCACGCGCTCGGTTCTCCCAGCTCGGCATGACCCCGGTAGAGCAGCCGCGCCGACGCGCGCTCACCCAGTGCGGCCAGCTCCGACTCGAACTCCGCTTCCATGCGTGCAATCCAGGCCAATCGCGTTCGGACGACGCACGAGCCCGCCTCCGCCAGCGGCCGGTCAAATGCCGACGCGAGGTCGCCACGCCCCTGCCGCAGGGCGGCATTCCGCTGCGCCAGCGCGGCCCGGTACCGCGACAGCGCGCCGAGGTAGTGCTGGTCCGCCAGCGCAAGCAACCGGTCGAGGTAGAGTCTTCGTCCGGCAGCCGGTCCCGATGCCAGGGCCACGTCGCCGGGCAAGAAGGCCACGGCGAGCCACGATCCGATGGCATCGGCGAGGCGTCCCGCTTCGGCGCCTTCCACTGCGATGCGCTTACGCCGCTCGCCCGTGTTCCACTGCGCCGAGACCTCGCGGCCGCTGCCCCACGTCGCGACGCGGAAGCCGGTGCCGGCAAACTGCACCAGCTCGGCATCTGCGGCGCCACGAATGGACCGGCAGAGCACGGTGTAGCACAGCGCCTCGAGCAGGTTGGTCTTGCCCTGGCCGTTCTCGCCCAGCAGCATCATGCCGGCGGCGGGAACAGCAAGGTCCAGGTCCGCGAGATTCCGGAACCCACGGGCAACGAGGCGTTCGAGCCGCACTACTCGACAATCAGTGTGCGCGCGGCGGTGTCCCCGCGCACACCGGCATGATCGGTGGCGAACACCAGCACGGTCAGGGTGTCGCCCTGGTGACCGCTGGTGGAGATGGGGAGAATGAACCGGAGTGTGTCCGTTGGCTCCTCCGGAGTGAGCGGCCGGAACCTTTCACCGCCCACCACAATCACGTAGAGCGTGTCCACGCCGTCATCATCGACGGCGCGCCCGGCCACCGTGGCGATGGGGCCGGCCGGTACCCGGACGAGGCCGGTTTCCGGCTCGTCGATGACCGTGTGCGGACCCGCACCGGACGATCCCGGATCGAAGATGAGCCGGGCCCGCTCGCCACAGCCGGCAAGCAGCATGATACCAAGCGCGCCACCCAGCAGATGGCGCCGCTGCCTGCGGCATTTTGTTGGGTCGGACATCCTGAGAAATA
>DASSOW010000360.1:0-7328 GCA_035700175.1 Gemmatimonadales bacterium
AATGGCTGCAGGACTGCGGCGGTCTGCCATGAAGTAACGGCCCGCGCGCCGATGCTCGCCACCAGCAGGCCGAGCAGCAGCAGGAAGGCAGGATGCCAGAATGGAAGCAGCAGCAGCGCGATCACGGTGCTGGCCGCCAGCATCGGGAAGAGCACGTGCCAGCCTCGGCGCGGCACCCCGTCGGGCTGGCTGAGCCGCCAGATGCCGGTGCATCGCGCAGCTTCAATTCGCCGGAGCGCCAGCTGCGCCGTTTCGCGTGTCTCGAGGCGAGAGGAGAAGCCCAGGATCAGCTCCTCGAGCGCGGCCGCATCTTCCCGATTAGGCGGGGAGCGCAGTCGATGATAGAGCATCTGGCGCCCGAGCGGCGAGATCGTGCGGTCCACCGCGCGTAGGAGCTCATCCAACTGGAGATCCCGCGCGAGGCGCTCCTCGGCTGGCGAGATCTGGCCCGAGCTCGCGATGTCGGTATGGTACTCCGCGTCGGCGGTTGTCACCGGCCGGGCGAGCCGGCGCTGACCCCACTCGGCACGGAGGCGGGCGCGAAGCCGCTCCAATCGGCGCGTGCGAAGAAACATGGAAGCTCAGATCAGGTGATTCTGGGAAGGTAAATGCCCGGTTTGTCGAGCGCTAAGGGCTCAGCGCCATGCGCTAAGCGCCTGGAGGCAGTATCTTCGCAGAGCCCCAAGCCCTCATCCGGGAGCCCCATGCTGCCACGATCCGTCCTCGCTGGTCTTGTCTTGCTCGCGGGCTGCACCTCCCATGGCACCACCCCGACTCCCAGTCGGCTCGTGCGACAGGACGAGGTCCGCCGAGTCCTGTCGGCCCTCGCCGATGACTCCATGGAAGGGCGTCGCACCGCGTCGCCCGGTGAGCTGCGGGCCGCCCGGTTTGTCGTATCAGAGATGAAAGCCATCGGCCTGACGCCCGCCGGCGATTCCGGTTTCATCCAGCGGGTGCCGCTCGCCGCCGTGGAGGGCCGACGCGGCGGTGAGGGTTTCCGCCTCCAGGACTCCTGGGCCGGCCTCGATAGCATTCCGGCCCAACGCCGACGTGAGGGACATAACGTCATCGGCATCCTGCCCGGCAGCGATCCGGCCCTGCGTGACGAGTACATTCTTGTCGACGCGCACCTCGACCACCTCGGCGTGGGCCGGCCGCTCGCAGGCGACTCTATCTACAACGGCGCCGACGACGATGCCTCGGGCGTGACGGCTGTCCTCGAGATCGCCCGCGCCCTCGCCGCTGGCCCCGGGGTCCGGCGCAGCGTAATCTTTGCCGCCACGACCGGCGAGGAAATGGGGCTGCTCGGCACCCGCTGGTACATCGCCCACCCGGCTCGCCCGCTCGACCAGCTGGTGGGCAATCTCGAGATCGAGATGATTGGCCGGCCCGACTCCCTGGCTGGCGGCCCGGGCCGGGCCTGGCTGACCGGCTACGAGCGGTCCACCATGGGCGACTCGCTTGCCGCCGAAGGCATCCCGATCGTGGCGGATCCGAGGCCCGACCAGCATTTCTTCGAGCGCAGTGACAACATTGCGTTTGCGCGGATGGGGATTCCCGCGCATACGCTGTCGAGCTTCAACCTGCACGATGACTACCATCGGCAGTCGGATGAGGTCAGTAAGGTCGACTTTGCCCACATGACGGCGGTCATCGGCGCCGCAGTGGACGCGGTCCGGATCCTGGCCAACGGTCCCAGGCCCGAGTGGCATCCGGGCGGGCGGCCCGAGCCGGCGCCGTCGAGGCACTGATGGAGCTGACCGGTGGCGGAACGCCACTCATGGCGCTGCTGGCGGCGCTGGCGCTCGGACTTCGCCACGCCAGCGACCCCGATCACCTGACGGCGGTCTCGACCCTGGTGCTGGGCGAGAAGCAGCATGGCCCCCACAAGGCCGGCTGGCTCGGGCTCTGCTGGGGGATGGGCCACGCGACCACCCTGGTGGCGCTCGGGCTGCCAATGGTCGCCTTCGGGCTGACATTGCCGGATCGGCTGGGGCAGCTGGCGGAACTGGTCATTGGTGCGGTCATTGTCGCGCTCGCGGTGCGGCTGCTCTGGCAATGGTGGCGGATGAAGGTCCATACGCACCTCCACACGCATGACGGAACGTCACACCTGCACGCCCACGTCCATGCTCGCGGGCACGACAAGGGCGGCGTGCCCGAACACCAGCACGCACACGCCACGGCGCTGGGACGAAGCCCCCTCGCCGCCTACGGCATCGGCCTGATACACGGGGTCGGGGGCAGCGCGGCGGTTGGGCTGCTGCTGGTGAGCGCCATTCCGGATCGCCCGGCGGCGACGACCGCACTCCTGCTCTTCGCGGCGGGCACCGCGATCTCGATGGCGATCGTGTCCGCCGCCTTTGCGTTCGTGCTGGCCCGCGCCTCCGTTCAGCGGCAGGTCAGCCGCATCCTGCCGGTGTTCGGGATTGGGTCGCTGGCCTTTGGGCTATGGTACGGCATCGTAGCGCTGGAGAGTCTGGGGCGGGTGTAGGGGCGGGCCGCCCTGCCTCTGACAGAGCCCTGGGCGCAGGCGAAGCTGGGGCGGGTCTGAGACCCGCCCTTACAACTCTCGTGCTCTCGTGATTTGCGGTTGCTCACCCGTGCCCCGGACCCGGCATGCATCTCACCTCGCTCGACTGGATCATCGTCGCCCTGTCGCTCGTCATCTCCTTCGCCCCGGCCGTCATCCTGGCCCGGCGGGCGGGATCGAGCGCGGCCGAGTTCTTTGCCTCGGGTCGCTCGGCGCCGTGGTGGCTGATCGGCGTGTCAATGGTGGCGACGACGTTCAGCACGGACACGCCCAACCTGGTCACCAACTTCGTTCGCGAGCATGGGGTCGCCAACAACTGGCAATGGTGGGCGTTCCTGCTCACCGGCATGGCGACGGTGTTCTTCTACGCGCGGCTCTGGCGCCGGTCCGGCGTCATGACCGACCTCGAGTTCTACGAGCTGCGCTACAGCGGCAAGCCGGCCAGCGCCGTTCGCGGGTTCCGCGCCGTCTACCTCGGCTTCTTCTTCAACTGCGCCATCATGGCGACGGTCAACCTTGCGGCCGTGAAGATCGCCAACATCATGCTGGGCTGGCCTGCAGACCGGACTCTCATCATCTGCGCGGTCATCAACATTTTCTTCGCGGCGACGTCCGGGCTCTGGGGTGTGCTGGTCACCGACTTCATCCAGTTCGGCATAGCCATGACCGGCTCCTTCGCGGCGGCGTACTTTGCCCTCAAGCAGCCCCAGGTGGGCGGACTCCACGGACTGGTGACGAAGCTGGACCCTGCGACGCTCAACCTCCTGCCCGATTTCACCGACTGGAAGCTGGCGCTCTCCGTTTTCATCATCCCGCTCACGGTGCAATGGTGGTCGGTCTGGTATCCCGGGGCCGAGCCGGGCGGCGGAAGCTATATCGCCCAGCGCATGCTGGCGGCCCGCAGCGAGCGCGACGCGATGGGTGGCACACTCTTCTTCAACGTGGCCCATTACGCGCTTCGCTCCTGGCCGTGGATCATCGTGGCGCTGGCATCCATCCTGGTGTTCCCCGACCTGGGCGACATCGCGCGGCAGTTTCCCCACGTCGACCCCAAGCTGATCGGGCATGATATCGCGTATCCCGCGATGCTCACCTTCCTCCCCACGGGGTGGCTCGGGCTCATGATTGCGGGCCTGCTCGCGGCTTATGTGTCGACCATCTCCACCCACCTCAACTGGGGCACCTCCTACCTGATCCACGACCTGTACCGGCGGTTCGTGCGGACGGACGCGAGCGAGAAGCACTATGTGATGATGGGCCGACTGGTGACGGCGTTCCTGATGCTGGTCGCCGCACTCTTCACCAAGGAGCTTGACACGGCCAGCCAGGCCTTTCAGCTGCTCCTGTCCGTCGGCGCCGGGACCGGCCTGCTCTATCTCCTCCGGTGGTTCTGGTGGCGCATCAATGCGTGGTGCGAGATCGTCGCGATGGTAGTCTCGTTTGGCGTAGCGATGACCTTCTTCGCGTTGCAGAAAAACGGAATGGCAATCGAGTCTACCACGGTCCTGCTCGCCACCGTCGGCATCACCAGCGTGGCCTGGATTGTCACGGCACTGGTGACGAAGCCCACCGATCGTTCCGTCCTCGTGTCGTTCTACCGGCACGTGCGGCCCTCGGGGCCAGGCTGGGGCGACATCCGGCGCGAGGCTGGCGTGACTGCCCGGCCCGATTCGCTCGCCAATGCAGCCCTGGGCTGGGTGCTCGGCTGTGTGTTCGTGTACTCGGCGCTGTTCGGTACCGGCAGCCTCCTCTACGGCCGGTTGAGCATCGCCCTCTTCTGGATTGCCGGATTCGTGGTGAGCGGCCTTGGCCTGCTCAAGCTGGTGCCGCGGATGTGGGCAGGCGAAACCGATCGGATGGACTGACGCACGGCGCACGATCAGCCAGGACAATGGACGATGCCTGAGGACACCCCCGACCGAAGCATCGACGAGCGACTCAGCGTTGCGCTGAGCGGCCGGTACGAGATTCGCCAGCGCCTGGGCGAGGGCGGCATGGCGACCGTCTACGAGGCCACCGACATCCGGCACGGACGCCAGGTAGCCGTAAAGGTGCTTCGTCCGGAACTCTCGGCCATCCTCGGGTCCAGCAGGTTCCTGCAGGAAATCCAGGTCACCGCTCGCCTCCAGCATCCCCATATCCTGCCGCTCTACGACTCCGGCGCCGCGGACGAGCTGCTCTACTACGTGATGCCGCTGGTGCAGGGCGGCTCGCTGCGAGATCGCCTCCGGCAGGAGCGCGAGCTCGCCGTCCCGGAGGCGCTCTCCATGGTAACCGCACTCGCCGGCGCGCTCGACTACGCGCACCGACAGGGCGTCCTCCACCGCGATATCAAGCCTGAAAACATCCTGCTGCACGACGGGCAGCCGATGCTGTCCGACTTCGGGATCGCGCTCGCCGTCAGCAACGCCGGTTCGCGGCGGCTGACCCAGACCGGACTGTCGATCGGTACACCGAGCTACATGAGCCCGGAACAGATGTCGGGGGAGCGGGCGCTGGATGCGCGCTGCGATCTCTACTCGCTTGCATGTGTGGCCTACGAGGCGCTGGCTGGGGCTCCGCCGTTCACTGGCGCCTCCGTCCAGGCCATCGTCGCCGCGGTGCTGATCGGCAAGCCCCAGCCGCTCGATGCCGTCCGCCCGGCAGTGGGCGAATCGGTCTCTACGGCCATCCACCGTGCCATGTCACCCTTGCCGGCTGATCGATTCCCCAATGGAGCGGAATTTGTCGCCGCCTTGCGTGATGAACGGGTGGCACGGCACCGGAAGACCAGGGCGATGTTCTCCGGTCATCAGCTGGCCTGGCTCGCGGGCGGAATCCTCGCCGGTGGGCTGTTGAGCCTTGGGATCGCGGCCAGGATGCGGCAGTCCTCACCGGCAGAGCCGCGTCGCTGGAACGTGGTGCTCCCGGATTCGGTGCCTATCGCGCTGCCCGGCGGCGCCTCCACGGCGGGACCACACTCAACAATCGCCCTGTCTCCAGCTGGCGACCGCTTGGCCTACGTCACCAGCCGCGGCTCGGCAGATCTGCTCGCCGTGCGGGACATGGCCTCGGGTGCGGTGACGGCGCTCCCGGAGACGGAGGGTGCGTACCATCCGTTCTTCTCGCCTGACGGCCAGTGGATCGGGTATTTCTCCAACGGGGTGCTTCGCAAGGTCCCTGCCTCTGGCGGGTCTCCGGTTACTCTCGCCCCGGTCAATCGCGTCACCGGCGCGCTGTGGGCTTCACCCGACCGGATCATGGTGCTGCAGAATGAAGGATTCGACCTTCACTGGATTTCGGCGGCGGGCACCGGTGCCGATTCAACCATCCGCCTCGGTGTCCAGTTCGGCACTCCTGCGGCGCTGCCCGCGCGCGGGTGGGTCGCGGGCCAGTTCGGCTCCGGCCAACTCGCGCTGCTCTCGCTCGAGACGGGTGAGCAGCTCGCAATCTCCAGGCGCGGCGTACTTCCGCTTGGTTCGGTAGGCAAGGAAGACCTGCTTTTCGGCAGCAGCCCACAGTGGCTGCCATCAGGCTATCTGCTCTACGGAGCAGGTGACGGGCTGCTGATGGCGATGCCGTTTGATCCCGAACGGCGGCGCACTACGGGCGAGCCGGTGCCGGTGCTGTCGGGAATGCGCATCGAGGCAGGATTTGGCTACTCCGAGTATGCGGTCGGGGCAGACGGAACACTGGTCTTCGCGCCCGGCAACAACCAGCTATACGTCAACATCGCCTTCGTCGGCGCGGACGGCCGCAGGGACACACTGCCGTTCCCGCGAGACGCCTACACCCAGCCCCGCCTATCGCCCGACGGTACCACCCTGGCAGTGCAGGTGCGGAGGGCCATCGGCGGGTGGGAAGTCCTGCTCATGAACCTCGCCACGGGAGTCCGGCGCACGGTGGACGTGCCTGGGAATTATCGAACATATCCCGCATCCTGGCTCCCGAACGGACGCGAGCTGATGATCGGCCTGTGGGACCCGGTGCGCTTCATCAACCACGGTGTCCGCATCCAGTCGCTTGCCACTGGTCAGTTCAATGACATCAAGCTGCCCGGCGCTGCGTACCTCAGCGTCGCTCCCGACGGCTCGCAGATGGTCTTCAACGACTGGATTTCGGGCGACATCTTCCTGCGGTCGCTCGGCACTGACACCACCCGCGTCCCCGTTCCGGCCAAGGGCTATTCATCGAGCTTCTCGCGCGATGGTCGCTGGATTGCATGGAGTGGCGTGGACGGCTCCGTGGCCGTGTCCCCCGTGCCACCCACCGGCGCCATCTACCAGGTGACGGACCAGGGGAACATGCCGGTATGGACGCCGGACGGGACGGGGCTGATCTTCCGGCGGGCAGGGCGTTACTACCGGGTGCCGATCTCGACGTCGGATGGATTCCATGCGGGGCGGGCGACACTCTTCGCCGAGGGGCCGTTCCTGTCGACCTTCGCGTGGAATCACGACATTGCGTCCGATGGCAGGCTGCTCGTGCTGCTCAACAGTCCCGAGCGTACCCTCACTGCACTCGGCGTGATCACCCACGTCGGGGAGGTCGTCCGCGCCACGGCGCGCGAGCGGGAAAAGTTGCGGTAGGGAGCGGAGGGCTCAGGGCTCGGCGCTCAGCTCCAACAACCACCCCTTGCCCGGCGCCACGGGTATCGCGTCGCCCGGCTTGAACTCCGCGGGCCCCTGGAATTTCTCGATCAGGTGCGCCACCAGCGTTGCCCCCGACTTGGGCACACCCAGCCGCTTCCAGTCGAGCCTGAGCGTGACGGGTACCGTGTCCTTGGCCCAGCTCGCGACAGCGATAAGCGCCTTGC
>DASSOW010000361.1:0-21880 GCA_035700175.1 Gemmatimonadales bacterium
GTGCCCGCTCCACCGGATGTCCCCGCCCCGGAGCGCAAGCTTCCCACCGACGCGGTCATTGGCCGCGACGAGCGGGGAGCGGCCGGCCCGGAACGGGAGCTGGCCGACTTCACCACCCCATGGTCGGTCGTCCGGCTGATCCCGTTTGCCATCCTGATCGGTGCTGCCGCGGCGGTGGTCGCGCTGATCCTGCTGGACCTTATCGGCCTCATCACCAATCTCCTTTACTACCATCGCTGGTCCCTCGCGCTGGTGTCGCCGGCCGGAAATACCCTTGGCGCTTCGGCGGTCGCGATTCCGGTCGTCGGTGGCGTGATCGTCGGCCTCATGGCGCGGTACGGCTCGGAACAGATCCGCGGCCATGGCATCCCCGAGGCGATGGAGACGATCCTGGTCGGCGGAAGCAAGGTGAAGCCCCGGCTCACCATCCTGAAGCCGATCTCCAGCGCCATCAGCATCGGCACGGGCGGGCCTTTCGGCGCTGAAGGCCCCATCATCCTCACGGCAGGCGCGCTGGGCTCCGTGCTCGCGCAGTTCTTCCAGTTCTCCGCCGCCGAACGCCGCGCCCTGCTCGTGGCCGGCGCGGCTGGCGGCATGGCCGGTGTCTTCGGGACGCCGGTGGCCGCCGTGCTGCTGGGGGTCGAGCTGCTGGTGTTCGAGTGGAAGCCGCGCTCCATGGTGCCGATCGGCGTGGCGGCGGCGGTCGCCGAGATCGTGCGCATGCGGTTTGCCGCGGCCGGGCTGCTCACGGCGGAGCCGCTCTTTCCCACCAGCATCGCGCAGGCGCCCGGCTGGGCCCCGTTCGGCGGCGCCATCATCATCGGGCTGGCCGGCGGCCTCACCGCCTGGATCCTGACCGAAGCGGTGTACGGCGCCGAGGACCTCTTCAAGAAGCTGCCGGTGCACTGGATGTGGTGGCCAGCGATCGGTGGACTGGTCGTGGGGCTGGGCGGGCTGATCGAGCCGAGGGCGCTGGGCGTAGGGTATGACACGATCGCAGCCCAGCTGGCGGGGCGGGTGGCACTCGGTGCGCTGGTGTCGATCTTCGTGGTGAAGCTGATCATCTGGGCCATCGCGCTGGGATCCGGCACCAGCGGCGGCATCCTCGCGCCGATCCTCATCATGGGCTGCGCCGTGGGTGGCGTGCTGACGCCGGTCCTGCCCCATGCCACTGAAGGCTACTGGATCTTCCTCGGCATGGCCGCAGCGCTCGCTGGCGTGACCCGTTCGCCGCTTACCGCCATCGTATTCTCGGTTGAACTCACGCACGATGTCGAGGTGCTGCTGCCGCTGCTGGTGGTCAGCACCGTCGCGCACCTGGTGAGCGTCCTCATCCTCAAGCGCTCGATTCTGACGGAGAAGGTGGCCCGGCGTGGCTTCCATGTGCTGCGGGAATACGAAGTCGGGCCGCTCGAGGTGCTCTTCGTGCGGGATCTCATGGCCACCGACGTGCTCACGGTGGAAGTGGGTAGCGCCCTGGGTGCGGTGCATGCCATGTTGCGGGAACATTCCGCGATGCGCTACCAGCGGCTGCTGCCGGTCACGACAGCGGAGGGGCGGCTGGTGGGTGCGATCTCGTGGAACGACGTGCTGGAGCGGGCCGCACGGGGCGAACTCGAGGGCACGGTGGACGACGTCATGCACCGGCGGCTGGTCGCCGCGTATCCCGACGAGACGCTGCGGGTCGTGGCCAACCGGATGGCGGCCGGCAAGCTGGGCGTGCTCCCGGTGGTGGATCGCGCCGATCCCGGGCAGCTGCGCGGCCTGATCACCCAGTTCGACCTGCTCCGCGCCCGCGGCCGCATGCTCGAGGAAGAGCGCCACCGCGAGCAGGTGCTGGATCTCAGGATTTTTTCGGCGGTGAGGTGGAGGAGGAGATAAGGCTTAAGGCTTAAGGCTTAAGGCTTAAGGCTTAGGGCTTAGGGCCTTCAGCTTTAAGCTTTCAGCCTTCAGCTCTCAGCTCTCAGCTCTCAGCTCTCAACTCAAACGGAGTTTTCATGTTCAACGCAGTTCGTCGTTTTGTAAGCAAGCATCTTGAAAGCGAAGATGCGCCTCGGCCTGACCATCAGCAGACCGCGGCCGACCCTGTCCAGCTTGCCGCGTGCGCCCTGCTGCTCGAGCTGGCGCACGCCGATGGGGAATTCAGCGAGGAGGAACGGAATCACATTGAGCGCACGCTCGTCCGTCACTTCGGGCTCGATGCGGCGGCCGGCGCGGAACTTATGCGGCTGGCCGACGCGGAGCGCGAGAAGTCCATTGATCATTTCCAGTTCACCCGGCAGATCACCGCCAACTACGACCTGGGCCAGAAGATGGTGCTGGCCGAGGTGATGTGGGGCGTAATCCTGGCCGACGGGAAGCTGGGGGACCACGAGGCTTACCTGGTGCGGAAACTGGCTCGGCTCATGGAGCTGGAGCCGGCATATCTGTCGCAGGCGAGGAAGAAGGTGAGTGAGAAGGGCGGCTAGACGACGAGGGGCGAGGAGTCAGGGAGTCGGCAGGACGTGTCACCCTGAGCGAAGCGAAGGGGGCGAAATCACACCTGGCTCCGCCGCTTCGGCCGCTTCGCGGCCTCAGCGCGACATTACCCTCATCCCTCGGCCTTCGTCTCTCGTCCCTCGTCCACCTACATCCCCGCCACAATCCTCTCCAGAATCTGCCGAGCCAGGTCCTTGTCCCAGGTCACGGCTGACGTCCGCGCCACCACCTCTACATGGGCACCTTCACCTTCGGACTTGATGGTGACGGTAATGTCGCGGTCTGTGGTGCTCCCCTCCAGCTGGCGGGTCTCCACGTCACCGTCACGCTCACTGCTGCTCTTGCCCTCGGTGATGTTCATATCCTTGAAGACCCGCTGCGCCGCCGCATATGCCTGGTCAACCGAGGCAGTCACCAGCGACTCGGCGCCCCGGTCACTCAGGTGAATGGCCGCCCCGGCCCCGGCCGCGGCGGCGACCAGGCAGCCGGTTGCCAATACCGGTGACACCGCGAGGGCGAGCACCAGCCGGACGCGGCTGAATTGGTTTCGAATGTGCACGTGCACCTCCCCTGTCATGGTCAACGCACCCCGTCATTCAACCTACCCCGCGCCGAGGTGGCCGGGCAATGCAGGTGAGGGCGTGACGCATGGGGCGTGGGAGGGCTCGCGACCCGCGACTCGCGACCCCTCAGGCCCCACGCCCCATGCCCCCTTGGTCCCATGTCGATTCCCCATTTCCCCGTTCGACGTATTGTTGAAACCCGGGACCGGCCCGGGCCCAAATACCTCACGGGGGATCTGACAATGCGCGTCATGGTAATCGTCAAGGCCGACAAGGACTCCGAAGCCGGCGTGATGCCGAGCCGGGAGCTGCTGACCGACATGGGGAAGTACAACGAGGAGCTGGTCAAGGCCGGCATCATGCTGGCCGGCGAGGGGTTGCACCCCAGTTCCAAGGGGAAGCGTGTGCGGTTCGAGGGGTCGAAGCGCACGGTGACCGATGGGCCGTTCGCCGAGTCCAAGGAGCTGATCGCCGGGTTCTGGCTCTGGCAGGTCAAGTCCATGGATGAAGCGGTGGAGTGGCTCAAGCGGGCCCCGTTCGATGGCGGCACCGAGCTGGAGATCCGGCCGGTCTTCGAGGACGAGGATTTCGGCGAGGAGTTCACCCCGGAACTGCGAGAGCAGGAGGCAAGAATCCGAGCCCAGGCGGCTGCGCAGAATCGCTGAGGGGTCACGGGTCACGGGTCACGGGTCAGGCGGTTCGTGATCCGCGACTCGCGACGGTTGACTGTCGACCGTTGACCGTCGACCGTTCTCCCTCATGGCCCCCGACACCCATCGCACCATCGAGACGGTCTGGCGGATGGAGTCCGCCAGGCTCATCGCGGGATTGACGCGCATGGTGGGCGACATCGGCCAGGCCGAAGACCTGGCCCAGGACGCCCTCATGGCCGCCCTGGAGCGCTGGCCCGAGTCGGGAGTCCCCGACAATCCCGGCGCCTGGCTGATGGCCACCGCCAAGCATCGCGCCATTGACGGCTTCCGCCGTCACAGGATGCTTGACCGCAAGCACGAGGAGCTGGCGTACGATGCCGACGCCATCCAGCGCACCATGCCGGACTACGATTCCGCCCTCGACGATGACATCGGTGACGACCTGCTTCGGCTGGTCTTCACCGCCTGTCACCCCGTGCTCCCGACCGACGCACGGGTGGCGCTGACGCTCCGCCTCCTGGGCGGGCTCACCACCGAGGAGATCGCACGGGCGTTCCTGGTTCCGGTGGCCACCATGGCGCAGCGGATCGTCCGCGCCAAGCGCACCCTGGCCGACGCCAAGGTGCCCTACGAGGTGCCACGCGGCGATGACCTGGTCCCGCGGCTCTCCTCGGTCCTCGAGGTGGTCTACCTGATCTTCAATGAGGGCTACTCGGCCAGCGCCGGTGACGACTGGATCCGGCCCCAGCTGTCGGAAGAGGCGCTCCGGCTGGGACGCATCCTGGCCGGTCTCGCTCCCGATGAGCCGGAAGTGCACGGTCTTGTGGCTTTGATGGAAATCCAGGCGTCACGGTTCAAGGCGCGGGTCGGGCCCGATGGCGAGCCGATCCTGCTGCTGGACCAGAATCGCGGCCGCTGGGACCAGTTGCTCATCCATCGCGGGCTCAAGGCGCTGCAGCGCGCCGAATCGCTGGCGGAAGAACCGGGGCCGTATGTGCTGCAGGCCGCGATCGCCGCATCGCACGCGCGGGCCCGCGCCGCCGAGGACACCGACTGGCGCGCCATCGCTTCGCTCTATGCCCGGCTGGCCCGGCTCACCGGCTCGCCGGTGGTGGAGCTCAACCGCGCGGTGGCAGTGGGGATGGCGTCCGGGCCGGAGGCAGGGCTCGCGCTGACCGAGCCGCTGCTGGAGGAAAAGTCGCTCAAGGGGTATCATCTCCTGCCCAGCGTGCGCGGAGACCTGCTGATGAAGCTGCAGCGCTATGACGAAGCTATCGCCGAGCTGCGACGCGCCGCCGAGCTCGCGGGGAACGCGCGTGACCAGGCCCTGCTCCTTGGCCGCGTCGCCACCTGTGAGCGCGCCCGCGCAGCGGCCCCCTGATGACCTCCGTTCCTTCCCGCCGCCTCTGGATCGGCCTGATGTTCCTGGTCGTGGCGATCGTGGCCCTCTGGGTCCCGCTCTACAACCGGACCGAGCCATCGCTCGGCGGGATGCCGTTTTTCTACTGGTTCCAGATTGCGTGGATCGTGGTGGGGGCTGGGGCCGTGGCAGTGGCCTACACGCTGAGCGCTCAGCGCTAAGCGCTCAGCGCACCCCATGAACTACCCCGCCACCATCGTCTTCGCCCTGCTCTTTGCACTCGTCACGGTGCTGGGCTTTGCGGCCGCCCGGTGGCGGCGCGGCGACCTGGCGCACCTTGAAGAGTGGGGCCTCGCCGGGCGGCGATTCGGCACCGTGGTCACCTGGTTCCTTCTGGGTGGAGACCTCTATACGGCCTACACGCTCGTGGCCGTCCCGGCACTGGTCTATGGCGCCGGCGCCATCGGTTTCTTTGCGGTGCCCTACACCCTGCTGGTGTATCCCTTCGTCTTCCTGGTGTTTCCCCGGCTCTGGTCGGTGTCGCACCGCCACGGATTCATCACGGCATCGGACTTCGTTGCCGCGCGCTTCGGCAGCCCCACACTGGCGCTGGCCGTGGCCGTGACCGGTATCATCGCCACGATGCCCTATATCGCCCTGCAGCTCGTGGGGATCGAGGTGGTGATCGCGGGGCTCGGCTTCCACGCCACGGGCCTGATGGGCGACGCGCCGCTGATCATTGCCTTCGCGGTGCTCGCCGCCTACACCTACAGCTCCGGGCTCCGCGCCCCGGCGCTGATCGCCCTGGTCAAGGACGTGCTGATCTATGTGACCGTGGCCGCCGCCGTGATCATCATTCCGGCCCGGCTCGGCGGCTTCGGCGCCATCTTCAGCGCGGTGCCGCACGAGAAGCTGCTGCTTACGCTTCCGTCCGCCAGCGGACCAGGCAACGCCAGCGCCTACGCCACGCTGGCCCTCGGCTCGGCGCTGGCGCTCTTCCTCTACCCGCACGCGGTGACCGGACTGCTCAGTGCCCGGAGCCGCCAGGTGGTTCAGCGCAACATGGCGCTGCTGCCGGCTTACTCGATTGTGCTCGCGTTCATCGCCCTGCTGGGGTACATGGCGGTGGCGACGCACGTGCAGGACAATCCCGCCCATGCCGCGCTCTTCGCGCGCTACGGCGCCAACTTCGCCGTGCCGGCACTGTTCCTTGATCAGTTTCCGGACTGGTTCACCGGTGTGGCGTTCGCGGCGCTCGCGATCGGCGCCCTGGTCCCTGCGGCGATCATGTCCATCGCCGCCGCAAATCTCTTCACCCGGAACATCTGGCGCGGCTGGCTCAATCGCTCCATGAGCAGCGAGAGCGAGGCGCAGACCGCCAAGCTGGTCTCGCTTGTGGTCAAGGTGGGGGCGCTCGCCTTCATCATCTTCCTGCCGATGGAATACGCCATCCAGCTGCAGCTGCTGGGCGGCATCTGGATCATCCAGACGCTTCCCGCCATCGTGCTCGGCCTCTTCACCCGCTGGTTCCACGGCCGGGCGCTGGTGACCGGCTGGCTCGCGGGGATGCTGGTGGGCACCGCGATGGCTGCCGCCCAGCATTTCCAGACCTCGGTCTTTCCACTGCACCTGGGTGGCCTGGTGGTCCCCGGGTATGCCGCGCTCTATGCCGTCATCGTGAATCTTGTGGTGGCAGCGCTCGTAACCATGGGGATGGATCTCCTTGGCGTCAGGCGGGGACGGGACGACACCCGGCCGGACGATTATCACCTGAACGGCGACTCCCCGTCGCGGGTGGTCGCATGACCGACGACTCCGGCCAGGCCGACGTAACTGCTCCCGCCGCCACGGTGGGCACACCGGCGCCGCCACCGCCCAAGCGCGCGCGCTTCGACCGCTCCATCGTGGAAGGTCCCCTGCGATCGGCGGTCTGGAAGCTGGCCTGGCCCACGATGGTGGTGAACATCATCGGTGGCATGCAGGGGATGGTGGACCAGGTGATGGTGGGCCACATCGTGGGCTACACCGGCAACGCCGCCATCGGTGTGGCATCACAGCTTATGCTGGTGGTCATCATCTTCATCACATCAATCTTTACCGGCATGAGCGTGCTGGTGGCGCGGTTCGCCGGCGCGGGCGACGAGGACAAGGTCAACCGTACCATCTACCAGGCCTTCCTCACCGCGGCCGCCATGGCGGTGCTGATCATGGCGCCGGTCGGCTATTTCCTGGCGCCGTCGCTCCTTGACTTTGTGAACGCCGCACCGGCGGTGCAGGCCGAGGCGCTGCCATATCTCCGCATCATGTTCGTGTTCAGCTTCGGCATGCTGGTCTTCTTCATGCTGGGTGGGGCGCTGCGCTCCGCCGGAGATGCCCGGACCCCGATGGTTCTCGGCATCGTGATGACCGGGCTCAACATTGTCTTCAACATCATCCTGATCGCCGGCCTCGGACCCGTTCCCGCCTTTCGCACCGCCGGCGCGGCCATGGGTACGGTGCTCGCGTCCGGCCTCGTCGCCATCTATGCCATGATCAAGCTCTGGCGCGGCGGCTGGGTCGTGGCGTTCCCGCGCGGGCAGGGCTGGGGTCCGGACTGGAAGCTCATCCGCGAGCTGTTTCGCTTCGGCCTGCCCACCGGTGTGCAGGGAATCGCCATGAACGTCGGCGGCGTGCTGATGCTCTCCTTCATCGGCTCGCTGGCAGAGAGCGCCGCGGCGCAGGCGGCGTTTTCGGTGTCGTATTCGCAGCTGTTCTCGTTCATCACATGGACGTCAGTCGGGCTGATGGGCGCCGCCGCCGCCACGGCGGGGCAAAATCTTGGCGCCCAGGAGCCGGAGCGGGCGAGCAAGGCAGTGCGCATCGCGGCGGAAATGGGCCTCGCCGTCGCGGCATTCGTCGGCATCTTCTTCCTGTTCTTCCCGCGCCAGCTCCTGGCCATCTTCGGCATGAACGAGCCGGTGGTGGTCGAGATCGGCGTGCAGCTGCTGCACGTGCTGAGTCTCTCGGGCCTGTTCATTACCGTGGCGCTCACCTACACCGGTGGCCTTCAGGGCACCGGCGATACAAGGAGCCCGCTCTGGATCTCCATCGTCTCCCAGGTCGTGATCCCGCTCGGCATCTGCTTCGTGATCCAGGAGACCATTGGCCTGCAGCCGCTCCACATCTGGCTCGCGATCCTCGCCGGCCACATGACCCGCTGCCTCCTCAGCGTCTGGCGGTTCGGGCAGGGGAAGTGGAGGGGGATTGAGGTGAGGGTGTAGGGGCCCGGCTTGCCGGGCCCGGCAAGCCGGGCCCCTACTTACCGCGGCTCCGCCACAAACATCACCGTCTCCCCGGTCACGTGATCCAGCAGCCGGCCCGTAATCACACCGGCATCGTTGATATCCTGCGCTGAGAGCAGCACGTCGTCCGAATCCACCAGATCATTCATGTTGTGCATGGCGCCGTTCTGGTAAAGAAAGGCGCGCGAGCCGGCTGATCCACCGAAGGAGACGCCCACCACCTGGCCCCGGTTGTTGACGGCAAGGGCCTCGCTCAGCGCGTCGCCTTCGAGCGTGCCGAGGTCAGTGGCCGCAGCGCCGCCGTCCCAGAGAAAGGCGTGGGAAATGAATTCGCCGTCGGGATCGCCGGGGCCCGGCGGGTTGGAGAAACCGACCACCACGCCGGAGTCGTTGATGTCCATCGGTGTGTGCCACGCCGAGCCGCCGAGGTTGGGAATCTCACGCACACGGCCGTGGTCCCAGAGCACCGCGTGCTTCGCGCTGAAGCGGCCGACGGCAATGTCGCAGTCGCCGGAGATGCCCACGGCCTGGCCACGCTGGTTGATGGCGGTGGCGGCCGAGGTCGAGTCACCCTGGTAAGGCTGAAGCTCCGTGGCCGTGCCTTTCTTCGGCTCCCAGATGGCTGCGCGGAACTGGAGCACCTGCGGTGCGACACAGGTTGGATCGTGCACGGGCGTTTCAGCCCATCCCACGACCTGCCCCCGATTATTGACCCCGGTGGCAAAGCCGTGGGTGCCGCCCAGCGTAGGTAGCGCCTGCATGGTGCCGTCCTGCCACACGAAGCCCCGGCAGGCGAGGTTGGTGCCGCCGTTGGGGACAAAGCCGCCTTCCTCACAGCTCCAGCTTTCATCGAGCGGATCGATTTCGTCGGTCTGCGAGATGCCGACGACCATGCCATTGTTGTTGATGCCGGGCCATGGCACCGTGCTGCTGAGCCCGGCCTGCTGCCCCAGGGTACCCAGATCCGTGAGTGCGCCATCGCGCCAGATTACCGCGTGCCGGGCGCCGTTGCCGAAGGTGTTTGACCAACCCGCCACCACCCCGCCGTTGCTGATGGCCATGCCTCGGCTCTGGCTGCCGCCGAGCGACGCGGGGTACTTCGTTACTGTGTAGTGCGCGCCGGTGGCGGCGGCGCTCGCGTCAGCGGGGCGCGTCACATCGGATCCCTCGCTACATCCAGATATCAGCGCGAGCAGGACTGCAGGAACCAGGAATCGCATTGCATCCTCCACGGTGAGAAGCCGAGCGCACGGATCGCCACGCATACGCTCCGCCGCACCGTACAGGGTAGTATTCCGTCTGTCCCGCAGCACGCCGGTTCCGGACCTGGAATTGTGTAGTTTGGTCGAGCGTCGGCTGCCACGGTTGGCCTTCTCAACGCGGAGGCGGGGGACGCAGAGCAACGCGGAGGGCTCACTACTCCCGCCAGCCTTCGCTCGCGCTCCAAAGATCAACAAATTGAACGTGTGTGCGCAGCGACGATCGGAACGTCGAAGCACATGGTGCGCTCCGCGGCCCTTTGCGCCCTCCGCGCCTCTGCGTTGTGAAGTCCTGTGACTCGTCCCTAGTCTCTCGACCCTCGACCCTCGACTCCCCATGCACACGCTACTCATCACAACCCTCATCGCCCTCTCCAGCGCCATCAGCCCTGCTCACCGCGACCCCGCCTGCTCAGCACCGTCCTACCATCAGTTCGATTTCTGGATCGGCGACTGGGACACGTACGACATGGCTGATCCCGATTCGATCGTGGCAAGGAATCGTGTCACCCGCATGGTGGGTGGCTGCGCGCTGCGCGAGGTCTACGAACAGAATGACGGGCTCCGCGGCGAGAGCTTCAGCGCGTGGGATGCGGGACGCGGCGTGTGGCACCAGAGCTGGGTCACCAACGGCGGGACGGTCCTCCTGCTCGACGGTACGATGAAGGGCGGCAGGATGGTGCTGACTGCAACAGAACATCACCAGGACGGCTCAACCTCGCTGCTCCGCGGCACCTGGTGGAAGGAGGGCAGGAACGTCCGGGAGAAGGCCGAGCGGTCCAGGGACGGCGGCAAGACGTGGACAACGGCCTTTGACATCGTCTTCCGGCCCCATGTCGATTCCGGGAAGGGCCGCTCGACGTAGGTGTAGAGCTGACATTCCGCGGGCGGTGGTCGCCCGGGAGAGGCTCAAGACCTGTCACCCGGAGATACGACCATGTCGCAGCGCTACCCTGCACCATCGCGCACCGCCTCTGCGGTGCTCTGGACCTTTCAGGGTCTCCTTGCCGCCCTCTTCCTGTTCGCGGGCGCGATGAAGTTCATCATGCCGGTCGAGGCGATGACGCAGCAGCTGCCGGTCTCCGGCACGTTCCTCCACTTCATCGGCACCATGGAGCTGCTCGGCGGGCTTGGCCTGGTCCTGCCTGGACTGCTGAAGATCCATCGCGAGCTGACCCCGCTCGCCGCTGCTGGTCTCGTGATCATCATGAGCGGTGCGGTCGGCATCACGCTGGTGACCGGGACGGTAACCCAGGCGCTCATGCCGGGCGTGGTGGGAATTATTGCGGCAGGCGTTGCGATCGCGCGGTGGCGGCTGTTGGCCGCGACTGGCAGGGGTAAAGCCATGGCTTTACCCCTGCCAGTCGCGGCCAACAGCCGCCACCGCGCGATCGCAACGCCTGCCGCAATAATTCCCACCACGCCCGGCATGAGCGCCTGGGTTACCGTCCCGGTCACCAGCGTGATGCCGACCGCACCGCTCATGATGATCACGAGACCAGCAGCGGCGAGCGGGGTCAGCTCGCGATGGATCTTCAGCAGTCCAGGCAGGACCAGGCCAAGCCCGCCGAGCAGCTCCATGGTGCCGATGAAGTGGAGGAACGTGCCGGAGACCGGCAGCTGCTGCGTCATCGCCTCGACCGGCATGATGAACTTCATCGCGCCCGCGAACAGGAAGAGGGCGGCAAGGAGACCCTGAAAGGTCCAGAGCACCGCAGAGGCGGTGCGCGATGGTGCAGGGTAGCGCTGCGACATGGTCGTATCTCCGGGTGACAGGTCTTGAGCCTCTCCCGGGCGACCACCGCCCGCGGAATGTCAGCTCTACACCTACGTCGAGCGGCCCTTCCCGGAATCGACATGGGGCCGGAAGACGATGTCAAAGGCCGTTGTCCACGTCTTGCCGCCGTCCCTGGACCGCTCGGCCTTCTCCCGGACGTTCCTGCCCTCCTTCCACCAGGTGCCGCGGAGCAGCGAGGTTGAGCCGTCCTGGTGATGTTCTGTTGCAGTCAGCACCATCCTGCCGCCCTTCATCGTACCGTCGAGCAGGAGGACCGTCCCGCCGTTGGTGACCCAGCTCTGGTGCCACACGCCGCGTCCCGCATCCCACGCGCTGAAGCTCTCGCCGCGGAGCCCGTCATTCTGTTCGTAGACCTCGCGCAGCGCGCAGCCACCCACCATGCGGGTGACACGATTCCTTGCCACGATCGAATCGGGATCAGCCATGTCGTACGTGTCCCAGTCGCCGATCCAGAAATCGAACTGATGGTAGGACGGTGCTGAGCAGGCGGGGTCGCGGTGAGCAGGGCTGATGGCGCTGGAGAGGGCGATGAGGGTTGTGATGAGTAGCGTGTGCATGGGGAGTCGAGGGTCGAGGGTCGAGAGACTAGGGACGAGTCACAGGACTTCACAACGCAGAGGCGCGGAGGGCGCAAAGGGCCGCGGAGCGCACCATGTGCTTCGACGTTCCGATCGTCGCTGCGCACACACGTTCAATTTGTTGATCTTTGGAGCGCGAGCGAAGGCTGGCGGGAGTAGTGAGCCCTCCGCGTTGCTCTGCGTCCCCCGCCTCCGCGTTGAGAAGGCCAACCGTGGCAGCCGACGCTCGACCAAACTACACAATTCCAGGTCCGGAACCGGCGTGCTGCGGGACAGACGGAATACTACCCTGTACGGTGCGGCGGAGCGTATGCGTGGCGATCCGTGCGCTCGGCTTCTCACCGTGGAGGATGCAATGCGATTCCTGGTTCCTGCAGTCCTGCTCGCGCTGATATCTGGATGTAGCGAGGGATCCGATGTGACGCGCCCCGCTGACGCGAGCGCCGCCGCCACCGGCGCGCACTACACAGTAACGAAGTACCCCGCGTCGCTCGGCGGCAGCCAGAGCCGAGGCATGGCCATCAGCAACGGCGGGGTGGTGGCGGGTTGGTCAAACACCTTCGGCAACGGCGCCCGGCACGCGGTAATCTGGCGCGATGGCGCACTCACGGATCTGGGTACCCTGGGGCAGCAGGCCGGGCTCAGCAGCACGGTGCCATGGCCCGGCATCAACAACAATGGCATGGTCGTCGGCATCTCGCAGACCGACGAAATCGATCCGCTCGATGAAAGCTGGAGCTGTGAGGAAGGCGGCTTTGTCCCCAACGGCGGCACCAACCTCGCCTGCCGGGGCTTCGTGTGGCAGGACGGCACCATGCAGGCGCTACCTACGCTGGGCGGCACCCACGGCTTTGCCACCGGGGTCAATAATCGGGGGCAGGTCGTGGGATGGGCTGAAACGCCCGTGCACGATCCAACCTGTGTCGCACCGCAGGTGCTCCAGTTCCGCGCAGCCATCTGGGAGCCGAAGAAAGGCACGGCCACGGAGCTTCAGCCTTACCAGGGTGACTCGACCTCGGCCGCCACCGCCATCAACCAGCGTGGCCAGGCCGTGGGCATCTCCGGCGACTGCGACATTGCCGTCGGCCGCTTCAGCGCGAAGCACGCGGTGCTCTGGGACCACGGCCGTGTGCGTGAGATTCCCAACCTCGGCGGCTCGGCGTGGCACACACCGATGGACATCAACGACTCCGGCGTGGTGGTCGGTTTCTCCAACCCGCCGGGCCCCGGCGATCCCGACGGCGAATTCATTTCCCACGCCTTTCTCTGGGACGGCGGCGCTGCGGCCACTGACCTCGGCACGCTCGAAGGCGACGCGCTGAGCGAGGCCCTTGCCGTCAACAACCGGGGCCAGGTGGTGGGCGTCTCCTTCGGTGGATCAGCCGGCTCGCGCGCCTTTCTTTACCAGAACGGCGCCATGCACAACATGAATGATCTGGTGGATTCGGACGACGTGCTGCTCTCAGCGCAGGATATCAACGATGCCGGTGTGATTACGGGCCGGCTGCTGGATCACGTGACCGGGGAGACGGTGATGTTTGTGGCGGAGCCGCGGTAAGTAGGGGCCCGGCTTGCCGGGCCCGGCAAGCCGGGCCCCTACACCCTCACCTCAATCCCCCTCCACTTCCCCTGCCCGAACCGCCAGACGCTGAGGAGGCAGCGGGTCATGTGGCCGGCGAGGATCGCGAGCCAGATGTGGAGCGGCTGCAGGCCAATGGTCTCCTGGATCACGAAGCAGATGCCGAGCGGGATCACGACCTGGGAGACGATGGAGATCCAGAGCGGGCTCCTTGTATCGCCGGTGCCCTGAAGGCCACCGGTGTAGGTGAGCGCCACGGTAATGAACAGGCCCGAGAGACTCAGCACGTGCAGCAGCTGCACGCCGATCTCGACCACCACCGGCTCGTTCATGCCGAAGATGGCCAGGAGCTGGCGCGGGAAGAACAGGAAGAAGATGCCGACGAATGCCGCGACGGCGAGGCCCATTTCCGCCGCGATGCGCACTGCCTTGCTCGCCCGCTCCGGCTCCTGGGCGCCAAGATTTTGCCCCGCCGTGGCGGCGGCGGCGCCCATCAGCCCGACTGACGTCCATGTGATGAACGAGAACAGCTGCGAATACGACACCGAAAACGCCGCCTGCGCCGCGGCGCTCTCTGCCAGCGAGCCGATGAAGGAGAGCATCAGCACGCCGCCGACGTTCATGGCGATTCCCTGCACACCGGTGGGCAGGCCGAAGCGAAACAGCTCGCGGATGAGCTTCCAGTCCGGACCCCAGCCCTGCCCGCGCGGGAACGCCACGACCCAGCCGCCGCGCCAGAGCTTGATCATGGCATAGATGGCGACGAGGCCGGACGCGAGCACCGTACCCATGGCCGCGCCGGCGGTGCGAAAGGCGGGAACGGGTCCGAGGCCGGCGATCAGGATGATGTTGAAGACAATGTTGAGCCCGGTCATCACGATGCCGAGAACCATCGGGGTCCGGGCATCTCCGGCGGAGCGCAGCGCCCCACCCAGCATGAAGAAGACCAGCATGCCGAAGCTGAACACGAACATGATGCGGAGATATGGCAGCGCCTCGGCCTGCACCGCCGGTGCGGCGTTCACAAAGTCAAGGAGCGACGGCGCCAGGAAATAGCCGACCGGCGCCATGATCAGCACCGCCATGGCGGCCGCGGTGAGGAAGGCCTGGTAGATGGTACGGTTGACCTTGTCCTCGTCGCCCGCGCCGGCGAACCGCGCCACCAGCACGCTCATGCCGGTAAAGATTGATGTGATGAAGATGATGACCACCAGCATAAGCTGTGATGCCACACCGATGGCGGCGTTGCCGGTGTAGCCCACGATGTGGCCCACCATCACCTGGTCCACCATCCCCTGCATGCCACCGATGATGTTCACCACCATCGTGGGCCAGGCCAGCTTCCAGACCGCCGATCGCAGGGGACCTTCCACGATGGAGCGGTCGAAGCGCGCGCGCTTGGGCGGTGGCGGCGCCGGTGTGCCCACCGTGGCGGCGGGAGCAGTTACGTCGGCCTGGCCGGAGTCGTCGGTCATGCGACCACCCGCGACGGGGAGTCGCCGTTCAGGTGATAATCGTCCGGCCGGGTGTCGTCCCGTCCCCGCCTGACGCCAAGGAGATCCATCCCCATGGTTACGAGCGCTGCCACCACAAGATTCACGATGACGGCATAGAGCGCGGCATACCCGGGGACCACCAGGCCACCCAGGTGCAGTGGAAAGACCGAGGTCTGGAAATGCTGGGCGGCAGCCATCGCGGTGCCCACCAGCATCCCCGCGAGCCAGCCGGTCACCAGCGCCCGGCCGTGGAACCAGCGGGTGAAGAGGCCGAGCACGATGGCGGGAAGCGTCTGGATGATCCAGATGCCGCCCAGCAGCTGCAGCTGGATGGCGTATTCCATCGGCAGGAAGATGATGAAGGCGAGCGCCCCCACCTTGACCACAAGCGAGACCAGCTTGGCGGTCTGCGCCTCGCTCTCGCTGCTCATGGAGCGATTGAGCCAGCCGCGCCAGATGTTCCGGGTGAAGAGATTTGCGGCGGCGATGGACATGATCGCCGCAGGGACCAGGGCGCCGATCGCGAGCGCCGCGAACGCCACACCGGTGAACCAGTCCGGAAACTGATCAAGGAACAGTGCCGGCACGGCGAAGTTGGCGCCGTAGCGCGCGAAGAGCGCGGCATGGGCGGGATTGTCCTGCACGTGCGTCGCCACCGCCATGTACCCCAGCAGGGCGATGAACGCGAGCACAATCGAGTAAGCCGGCAGCAGCGCCATGTTGCGCTGAACCACCTGGCGGCTCCGGGCACTGAGCAGTCCGGTCACCGCGTGCGGGTAGAGGAAGAGCGCCAGCGCCGAGCCGAGGGCCAGCGTGGCGTAGGCGCTGGCGTTGCCTGGTCCGCTGGCGGACGGAAGCGTAAGCAGCAGCTTCTCGTGCGGCACCGCGCTGAAGATGGCGCCGAAGCCGCCGAGCCGGGCCGGAATGATGATCACGGCGGCGGCCACGGTCACATAGATCAGCACGTCCTTGACCAGGGCGATCAGCGCCGGGGCGCGGAGCCCGGAGCTGTAGGTGTAGGCGGCGAGCACCGCGAAGGCAATGATCAGCGGCGCGTCGCCCATCAGGCCCGTGGCGTGGAAGCCGAGCCCCGCGATCACCACCTCGATCCCCACGAGCTGCAGGGCGATATAGGGCATCGTGGCGATGATACCGGTCACGGCCACGGCCAGCGCCAGTGTGGGGCTGCCGAAGCGCGCGGCAACGAAGTCCGATGCCGTGATGAATCCGTGGCGGTGCGACACCGACCAGAGCCGGGGAAACACCAGGAAGACGAAGGGATACACCAGCAGGGTGTAGGGCACCGCAAAGAAACCGATGGCGCCGGCGCCATAGACCAGTGCCGGGACGGCCACGAGCGTGTAGGCCGTATAGAGGTCTCCACCCAGAAGGAACCAGGTGACCACGGTGCCGAATCGCCGCCCGGCGAGGCCCCACTCTTCAAGGTGCGCCAGGTCGCCGCGCCGCCACCGGGCGGCCGCAAAGCCCAGCACCGTGACGAGTGCAAAGAGCAGGGCGAAGACGATGGTGGCGGGGTAGTTCATGGGGTGCGCTGAGCGCTTAGCGCTGAGCGCTCAGCGTGTAGGCCACTGCCACGGCCCCAGCCCCCACCACGATCCACGCAATCTGGAACCAGTAGAAAAACGGCATCCCGCCGAGCGATGGCTCGGTCCGGTTGTAGAGCGGGACCCAGAGGGCCACGATCGCCACGACCAGGAACATCAGGCCGATCCAGAGGCGGCGGGAAGGAACGGAGGTCATCAGGGGGCCGCTGCGCGGGCGCGCTCACAGGTGGCGACGCGGCCAAGGAGCAGGGCCTGGTCACGCGCGTTCCCCGCGAGCTCGGCGGCGCGTCGCAGCTCGGCGATAGCTTCGTCATAGCGCTGCAGCTTCATCAGCAGGTCTCCGCGCACGCTGGGCAGGAGATGATACCCCTTGAGCGACTTTTCCTCCAGCAGCGGCTCGGTCAGCGCGAGCCCTGCCTCCGGCCCGGACGCCATCCCCACTGCCACCGCGCGGTTGAGCTCCACCACCGGCGAGCCGGTGAGCCGGGCCAGCCGGGCATAGAGCGAAGCGATGGCGCGCCAGTCGGTGTCCTCGGCGGCGCGGGCCCGCGCGTGCGATGCGGCGATCGCGGCCTGCAGCACATACGGCCCCGGTTCTTCCGCCAGCGATTCGGCGCGCTGCAGCGCCTTGAGCCCGCGATGGATGAGCAACTGGTCCCAGCGGCCGCGATTCTGGTCCAGCAGCAGGATCGGCTCGCCATCGGGCCCGACCCGCGCCTTGAACCGTGACGCCTGGATTTCCATCAAAGCCACAAGACCGTGCACTTCCGGCTCATCGGGAGCGAGACCGGCCAGGATGCGTCCCAGCCGGAGCGCCTCTTCCGACAGCTGGGGCCGGATCCAGTCGTCACCGGCGCTGGCCGAGTAGCCCTCATTGAAGATCAGGTAGACCACCTCGAGGACCGAGGAGAGCCGCGGGACCAGGTCATCGCCGCGTGGCACCTCGTAGGGCACCTTGGCGTCGGCCAGGGTGCGCTTGGCGCGGACGATCCGCTGCGCCATGGTGGCCACCGGAACCAGGAACGCCCGTGCGATCTCCTCGGTGGTGAGCCCGCCCAGGAGGCGGAGCGTCAGCGCCACCCGTGCGTCGGTCGGGAGCACGGGGTGACAGGCGGTGAAGACCAGCCGAAGCAGGTCGTCACCGATGTCATCGTCGAGGGCGGAATCGTAGTCCGGCATGGTGCGCTGGATGGCGTCGGCATCGTACGCCAGCTCCTCGTGCTTGCGGTCAAGCATCCTGTGACGGCGGAAGCCGTCAATGGCGCGATGCTTGGCGGTGGCCATCAGCCAGGCGCCGGGATTGTCGGGGACTCCCGACTCGGGCCAGCGCTCCAGGGCGGCCATGAGGGCGTCCTGGGCCAGGTCTTCGGCCTGGCCGATGTCGCCCACCATGCGCGTCAATCCCGCGATGAGCCTGGCGGACTCCATCCGCCAGACCGTCTCGATGGTGCGATGGGTGTCGGGGGCCATGAGGGAGAACGGTCGACGGTCAACGGTCGACAGTCAACCGTCGCGAGTCGCGGATCACGAACCGCCTGACCCGTGACCCGTGACCCGTGACCCCTCAGCGATTCTGCGCAGCCGCCTGGGCTCGGATTCTTGCCTCCTGCTCTCGCAGTTCCGGGGTGAACTCCTCGCCGAAATCCTCGTCCTCGAAGACCGGCCGGATCTCCAGCTCGGTGCCGCCATCGAACGGGGCCCGCTTGAGCCACTCCACCGCTTCATCCATGGACTTGACCTGCCAGAGCCAGAACCCGGCGATCAGCTCCTTGGACTCGGCGAACGGCCCATCGGTCACCGTGCGCTTCGACCCCTCGAACCGCACACGCTTCCCCTTGGAACTGGGGTGCAACCCCTCGCCGGCCAGCATGATGCCGGCCTTGACCAGCTCCTCGTTGTACTTCCCCATGTCGGTCAGCAGCTCCCGGCTCGGCATCACGCCGGCTTCGGAGTCCTTGTCGGCCTTGACGATTACCATGACGCGCATTGTCAGATCCCCCGTGAGGTATTTGGGCCCGGGCCGGTCCCGGGTTTCAACAATACGTCGAACGGGGAAATGGGGAATCGACATGGGACCAAGGGGGCATGGGGCGTGGGGCCTGAGGGGTCGCGAGTCGCGGGTCGCGAGCCCTCCCACGCCCCATGCGTCACGCCCTCACCTGCATTGCCCGGCCACCTCGGCGCGGGGTAGGTTGAATGACGGGGTGCGTTGACCATGACAGGGGAGGTGCACGTGCACATTCGAAACCAATTCAGCCGCGTCCGGCTGGTGCTCGCCCTCGCGGTGTCACCGGTATTGGCAACCGGCTGCCTGGTCGCCGCCGCGGCCGGGGCCGGGGCGGCCATTCACCTGAGTGACCGGGGCGCCGAGTCGCTGGTGACTGCCTCGGTTGACCAGGCATATGCGGCGGCGCAGCGGGTCTTCAAGGATATGAACATCACCGAGGGCAAGAGCAGCAGTGAGCGTGACGGTGACGTGGAGACCCGCCAGCTGGAGGGGAGCACCACAGACCGCGACATTACCGTCACCATCAAGTCCGAAGGTGAAGGTGCCCATGTAGAGGTGGTGGCGCGGACGTCAGCCGTGACCTGGGACAAGGACCTGGCTCGGCAGATTCTGGAGAGGATTGTGGCGGGGATGTAGGTGGACGAGGGACGAGAGACGAAGGCCGAGGGATGAGGGTAATGTCGCGCTGAGGCCGCGAAGCGGCCGAAGCGGCGGAGCCAGGTGTGATTTCGCCCCCTTCGCTTCGCTCAGGGTGACACGTCCTGCCGACTCCCTGACTCCTCGCCCCTCGTCGTCTAGCCGCCCTTCTCACTCACCTTCTTCCTCGCCTGCGACAGATATGCCGGCTCCAGCTCCATGAGCCGAGCCAGTTTCCGCACCAGGTAAGCCTCGTGGTCCCCCAGCTTCCCGTCGGCCAGGATTACGCCCCACATCACCTCGGCCAGCACCATCTTCTGGCCCAGGTCGTAGTTGGCGGTGATCTGCCGGGTGAACTGGAAATGATCAATGGACTTCTCGCGCTCCGCGTCGGCCAGCCGCATAAGTTCCGCGCCGGCCGCCGCATCGAGCCCGAAGTGACGGACGAGCGTGCGCTCAATGTGATTCCGTTCCTCCTCGCTGAATTCCCCATCGGCGTGCGCCAGCTCGAGCAGCAGGGCGCACGCGGCAAGCTGGACAGGGTCGGCCGCGGTCTGCTGATGGTCAGGCCGAGGCGCATCTTCGCTTTCAAGATGCTTGCTTACAAAACGACGAACTGCGTTGAACATGAAAACTCCGTTTGAGTTGAGAGCTGAGAGCTGAGAGCTGAGAGCTGAAGGCTGAAAGCTTAAAGCTGAAGGCCCTAAGCCCTAAGCCTTAAGCCTTAAGCCTTAAGCCTTAAGCCTTATCTCCTCCTCCACCTCACCGCCGAAAAAATCCTGAGATCCAGCACCTGCTCGCGGTGGCGCTCTTCCTCGAGCATGCGGCCGCGGGCGCGGAGCAGGTCGAACTGGGTGATCAGGCCGCGCAGCTGCCCGGGATCGGCGCGATCCACCACCGGGAGCACGCCCAGCTTGCCGGCCGCCATCCGGTTGGCCACGACCCGCAGCGTCTCGTCGGGATACGCGGCGACCAGCCGCCGGTGCATGACGTCGTCCACCGTGCCCTCGAGTTCGCCCCGTGCGGCCCGCTCCAGCACGTCGTTCCACGAGATCGCACCCACCAGCCGCCCCTCCGCTGTCGTGACCGGCAGCAGCCGCTGGTAGCGCATCGCGGAATGTTCCCGCAACATGGCATGCACCGCACCCAGGGCGCTACCCACTTCCACCGTGAGCACGTCGGTGGCCATGAGATCCCGCACGAAGAGCACCTCGAGCGGCCCGACTTCGTATTCCCGCAGCACATGGAAGCCACGCCGGGCCACCTTCTCCGTCAGAATCGAGCGCTTGAGGATGAGGACGCTCACCAGGTGCGCGACGGTGCTGACCACCAGCAGCGGCAGCAGCACCTCGACATCGTGCGTGAGTTCAACCGAGAATACGATGGCGGTAAGCGGCGAACGGGTCACGCCAGCGAGCGCTGCGGCCATGCCGAGGAAGATCCAGTAGCCTTCAGTGGCATGGGGCAGGACCGGCGTCAGCACGCCACCCACGGCGCAGCCCATGATGAGGATCGGCGCGAGGATGCCGCCGCTGGTGCCGGATCCCAGCGCGATGGCCCAGATGATCAGCTTCACCACGAAGATCGACACCAGCGCACCGAGTGCCACCCGCCCCGCCAGCTGGGCTGCGATCGTGTCATACCCTACGCCCAGCGCCCTCGGCTCGATCAGCCCGCCCAGCCCCACGACCAGTCCACCGATCGCTGGCCACCACATCCAGTGCACCGGCAGCTTCTTGAAGAGGTCCTCGGCGCCGTACACCGCTTCGGTCAGGATCCAGGCGGTGAGGCCGCCGGCCAGCCCGATGATGATGGCGCCGCCGAACGGGGCCCAGCCGGGCGCCTGCGCGATGCTGGTGGGAAAGAGCGGCTCCGCCGTGAGCAGCCCGGCCGCGGCAAACCGCATGCGCACGATCTCGGCGACCGCCGCCGCCACGCCGATCGGCACCATGGAGCGCGGCTTCCACTCGAACACCAGCAGCTCGACCCCCAGCAGCACGGCGGCCACCGGCGTCCCGAAGACACCGGCCATGCCGCCAGCCGCGCCGGCCACGAGCAGGGCGCGGCGTTCGGCGGCGGAGAACTGGAAGAACTGCGCGAGCACGGAGCCCAGCGCGCCTGCCGTGAGGATGATGGGGCCTTCAGCGCCGAAAGGCCCGCCCGTGCCGATGCTGATGGCGCTGGAGATCGGCTTCAGGATGGTGAGCCGGGGCTTCACCTTGCTTCCGCCGACCAGGATCGTCTCCATCGCCTCGGGGATGCCATGGCCGCGGATCTGTTCCGAGCCGTACCGCGCCATGAGGCCGACGATCACGCCACCGACGACCGGAATCGCGACCGCCGAAGCGCCAAGGGTATTTCCGGCCGGCGACACCAGCGCGAGGGACCAGCGATGGTAGTAAAGGAGATTGGTGATGAGGCCGATAAGGTCCAGCAGGATCAGCGCGACCACCGCCGCGGCAGCACCGATCAGGATGGCAAACGGGATCAGCCGGACGACCGACCATGGGGTGGTGAAGTCGGCCAGCTCCCGTTCCGGGCCGGCCGCTCCCCGCTCGTCGCGGCCAATGACCGCGTCGGTGGGAAGCTTGCGCTCCGGGGCGGGGACATCCGGTGGAGCGGGCAC
>DASSOW010000362.1:0-6921 GCA_035700175.1 Gemmatimonadales bacterium
GTTCGGCACCCTGTGCCTCGGCAATCGAATCGGCGTCGCGCCAGTCCATGACTGCTGCCGCCAGAGAGTCGCTTCCCAGCACGGCTCGCAGGATTGCGCCGCTGGCCAGGTTGAGATTCACCCGCGCAGCCAGGTCCGTTACCGTGGCTCGGCACCACACGCCACGCCCGAGATCCATGGAGTCAACGCGGCGAACGTCTGGATATCCAGAATAGCGCGCCTGAAGAATTGCAAGACAGGCGCTCTCGGCCCACTGAACCCGCATGAGTGCGCCGCGGTTCGCGCTGATCCGCTCCTCCCGTCGCACGAGCACGAGTATCCCGCTGGTGACGCCGCCGAGCAGGGCCACCAACCAGAGCACCGTCAGCAGCGCAAATCCGCGCCGGGGCGCTGTCGTCACCGTCAACCGCGAGCGCCGATCAGCAAGAGCAGGGTGTCCACGCGCGACCCCTCAAGGAGGCGCAGGCGAACCGCCAGCGGAGCGCTGACGGGGGAATGCCATTCATTGACCCATCGCACGTCGGCCCCCGGCTCCAGCAGGTAATCGATGAACATCCCATCCACTCCTTGCCACAGTACGAGCGTGTCCGAGCCCGCAGTCATCAGCAGTCGTCCAGATCCGGCATGGAGCGCGAGCCGGCGACGCTCCGGCCACCCGGCTGGCGTCCGGGTATATCCGGTGAAGGCCACTGCGCTGGCGCTGCCGTCAAATGCGCCGTCACCAGGGCGGCCGATTTCGACCGCGCGGAATGCCTCAGCCATCCAGGCGATGTCCGTGGCTCTGCTTTCGATCTCGTCATATCCCTCCTGTGCCCGCCGTGCACCCAGCTCCACCGCACCGAAAAGCGCATGGGCCAGGAGCAGCACGGTCGCGGTCACCGCGATGGCCACTAGCAGCTCGATGAGCGTGAACCCCGCCCGCCGGCTCATGGAGAAACCGGCCGATAGAGCACCGTGACCAGTAGCTCGACATCCGGTGCGTCACCTGGCGAAATGCCAACGCGATAGAGCGTGGGCTCCGGCCGCTGCACGCCAATCTGGAATTCACCGACAGCGCGCCGGCCTAGTCGCAGGTCGAGATCGCCGCGGGTGAGCAGGGCGTATGCGGCAAGCACTCGGTCGGCGGCCAGAAGCTCCCGTTCATGCCTGCGGACCTGGCGCTGGGTTTCCAGCCCCGAGGCAATGATGGCAATCATCGACAGACCACTCACCGTGAGCAGTGTGAGAGCAATAATCACCTCGAGCAGTACGACGCCTCGTTCGCTACGGAGCATTTTCCCTCGGTCACATGGTCGTCGGTCCTCAGTCATCGGTCGTCGGTCGTCGGGGGTCTGTCGCCCTGAGCGAGGCGAAGGGGCTGAACCCAACCTGCGCTCCCTCTTTGGTTGCTTCGTGACCTCAGGACGACACCGCTGTTGACGACTGACGACCGACGACTGATGACTGGCTATTGACGACTGATGTCTGGCGACTCTTCAAACACTGGCCCACGCATCATGCGGCCGTCCGGCATGTACGTGACCCACGCAGCCGCTCCAGCCGAGTCCACCGTGCGCCGGCTGACCGCGTGCCCTCGCGTGACCGCAGAATCGAGCAATGTGGCATCCGGGTCGGCGGTCGCTTCTCCTTCAGAGAGCGTTCCACCAGCCGCGAACGCCGCGGCGCCGGCAAGAATGCCAATGATCGTCAGGGCCACGATCAGTTCGACGAGCGTGAAGCCGTCTCGATTCATGCTGGCCTGAGCCCATACACCGCTTGAAGCAGTGCCATGGCTACGAAGATCACGATGCCGCCAAACACTATGATGAAGAGTGGCTCGATGACGGCCACGAGCATGCGCAGCGCGCGCTCACCTTCTCCGGCTGCCACGTCCGCTGCCCGTTCCGCAAGCTCCGCGAGACGCCCGCCGGCTTCTCCCACAGCGAGGAGCTGCGCGCAGACGGGCACCACGGCACTCTCGGTTGAGAGCGAGTCCGCGATCGGCTGGCCGCGCGACACCCGCTCGCGCGCGCGGCCCAGACGCGACGCGATGGCAGTATCGCCCACCGCCTCCATCCCGGCACCGAGCGCCGGCAAGGCCGGCATACCGCTCCGGAGCGAGCTGGCAAAGGCTCGGCAGAATCGCCCGGAGGCCAGCGAGTGCCGTACGGATCCAACGACCGGCATGCCAAGCACTGCCTCGTGCAGCCAGGTGCTGAGCGACGGTGCCTGAAACGCCCGATAGGTCAGCGCTGCGAGGGCTGCAGCGAAAAGGGCCAGGACGAACCCGTGCCTAGTGAGTATCGAGGAGCCTGCAAGGAGCAGTCGGGTGGAAAGCGGGAGCACCTGCCCCAGATCGGCGAGCAGCACGGCGAAGCGCGGTACGACGACCGCACCGATCACCAGCACGGACACCGTCCCCGTGACCGCGAGCATGGCGGGATACGCGAGCGATTGCCGGAGCCTGCCGAGCAACTCGGCTTCCTGTTCGAGGTGCGAGGCTGCGCGATCGAGCGCCGTGCCCAGTTGGCCGGCGCGTTCGCCCGCGCCGATCATGCCGACGATGACGCTTGGGACCAGCCCCATGCCGGCCTTCAGCGCCGCCGCGACGCTGCTTCCTTCGTGGATGGCGCGATGCACATCGGCGAGTAACTGACGCAACCGGCCGCGGGCGAGGGGCACCGACGCGGCGAAGGCCCGCTCGACCGGAAGCCCTGCGTTGACCAGCGAAACGAGACTCCGAAATACGACCGCAAGCTGGCGCCGGCTGGCTGGCCGGACCCTAGTGCCCGGGCTCTCGCGCAACCCTTCCACCGGTGAAAGCCCGCGTGCCAGGAGCAGCGCCGCCGCCGAGCCGGCTGACTCCGCGTTCACGCTGCCGCTGACGATGCGCCCATCGGGCCGGGCGGCGCGATAGCGGAATGACGTCATCGTGGAGCCGCTCCCCAGGAAGTCACGTCGGCGTCCTCGCCTTCACCACCGGAGGCGCCATCGCGACCGAAGGTCAGCAGGTCATAGCTGGTCCGGTTAGTGTCGCCGGGGCTGCGATAGACGTAGGCGCGCCCCCAAGGGTCGAGCGGTACGGAGCGTTTGAGGTAGGGACCGCGCCAGCGACGCGCTTCGGGAGCCCCAGTTGGCTGACGGACAAGCGCATCCAGGCCCTGGCTAGTGGACGGGTAGTAGTCGTTGTCGAGCCGGTAGGCGTCGAGTGCCAGCCCGAAGATTTCGATCTGTGAACGTGCGGCCGACACCTTGGCGTCTCCCACGTTGCGAAACACCATGGGCGACACGACGGCGGCGAGAATGGCGATCACCGTGATCACCACCAGCATCTCGAGTAGTGTGAAGCCGCGCCGGCGGCAGTCAGGCCTGCACCACACGCAGCACCTCCTCGACCGTGGTGAGGCCCGCCTGCGCCTTGCGCCAACCGTCTTCCATGAGCGACACCATGCCGAGCGACCGGGCGCGCTCCCTCAGTACTGGCATGGCGGACTGGGCGAGCAGGTCGTCACGGATTTCCTCGCGCAGTACCAGCAGTTCGAAGAGACCGACCCTTCCGCGAAACCCCGTCTGCCGGCATCGCTCGCAGCCTCGGCCGCGGACCAGTGGCGTACCAGGCCGGGCGATGGCGCCGAGCAGCGCGAGCACGCCCGGCTCCGGCACGTACGACTCTCGGCAATCACTGCAGATCCGGCGCACCAGCCGCTGCGCCAGCACGCCTTCCAGCGTGGCGGCGACCATGTACGGTTTGACGCCCAGATCCTTCACCCGGCTGAGAGCGCTCACGGCATCGTTGGTATGCAACGTGGAGAAGACCAGATGGCCGGTCATCGCCGCCTGAATCGCGATGCCCGCAGTTTCGGGATCGCGCATTTCGCCCACCATGAGTACATCGGGGTCCTGCCGGAGGATGCTGCGAAGCGCCGAGGCGAACGTCACGCCCGCCTTGGTATGCACCGGCACCTGCGTCACACCACCCAGGTGATATTCCACCGGATCCTCGACGGTAATGATCTTTTCCTGGTCCGGCCGGCGAAGCCCGAGGGCAGCGTACAGCGTTGTCGTCTTGCCGCTGCCGGTGGGGCCGGTGGCGAGCACGATCCCGTGTGGCTGCTGCGCCAGCCGGGCAAATTCGGCGAAGACATCCGCGCCCATGCCCAGCTGGTCCAGCGAAATGGCGCCGCCACCGCGATCCAGCAGACGGAGCACCACCGACTCGCCCACCAGCGTGGGGACGGTTGAGACCCTGATATCCAGCTCGTGCGACTCGAGCCGGACCCGGATGCGGCCATCCTGCGGGACTCGGCGCTCGGCGATGTCGAGTTCGGCCAGCAGCTTGATGCGAGAAATGATGGCCGCCTGCAGGGAAGCCGGCGGCGTGGGCAGGTCGCTGAGCACGCCGTCCACCCGCATCCGCGCGCGCAGCCCCTCCCTGGTGGCCTCTAGATGGATGTCGCTCGCCGAGGCGTCGTGGCCTTCCCGGATCAGTAGATTGACGAACCGGATGACCGGGGGCTGGGACGCAAGATCGCGGACGTCGGCGAGCGGCGCGTCAAAGTCGAGGTTCGCACCCGCCTCTTGGCTATCGAGGTCGCGCACCAGCTCGATCACCGACTCCTGGGCGGCAAAGGTCCGCCGAATCGCGTCGTCCAGCTCAACATCGGAAACCTGCTGAAACTCGACTGTGACATTGAAGAACAGCTGCAAGTCATCGAGGGCGTCCGCATCCGGCTCTCCAGCGGCCGCCACGATCATTACACCGTCCACCGAGGAGATGGGCAGCAGACGCGCCAGCTCGAAATACTCGGCGGTATAGCATTCGTGGACCGGCAATTGGGAGACGAGCGGTGGAGCGGTCACGGCGCCTCACGGGTTGCGTACGCGAGTGCGCCTATCGGAAGGCAATCGATGTGCCGAATGAGCGTCGCCACCGCAAGTTCATTGCGGGACGGAACTTGGCAGGTTTGCGGATTAAATGGTCGTGTGGGACATCACTCAGCGGGACTTGGGACACGTCCAGCAATGTCCCAGTGCCCGCTGTCGGCGGTCTTCATTCGACGGCCAGCAGGGTCTTCCGCTGAATCGTCTTCCGCGAGCACCCGAGCTCAGCCGCAGCCCTGCTCTTGTTGTTGCCAGCCCTTTTCAGAGCCGTCCGAACGATCTCCGGCGAAAATTTCCTTCCCTTGGCCTTGGGGGCTTCAGGGTCGGGGTCAAATTGCAGATCGCCGACCTCGATCACGCCACGGCCGCGAGCCCTGAGGAGCGCCCGGATCATGACGGTGCGGAGCTCGCGGAGGTTGCCGGGCCAGCGGGCTCCTCGAAGCCGCCTGATCGCCTCGGGTGAGAGTACCGGTACTGGCAGTTGCTCTGACGCTGCTTCGGTCGCGAGAAAGTGGCTTGCAAGAAGGGGAATGTCGGCGCGGCGCTTACGTAACGGCGGCAGAATCAGCGGGAGCACGCCGAGACGGTAGTAAAGATCCTCGCGGAAGCGCCCCTGACGTACGCGCTTCGCCAGCGGCTCATTGGTCGCCGCGATAACCCGGACGCGCACCGGGATCTCTCGTTCGCTTCCGAGTGGCGTGACGGTCTGTGCCTCGACCAGCGTCAGGAGAATGGCCTGTACCTTGGGGGACGCCAATCCGACCTCATCAAGAAAGAGGGAGCCGCCCGTGGCCTGCTCTATCCGGCCGCGATAACGTTCAGACGCACCGGTGAAGGCCCCCTTGCAGTGCCCGACAAGCTGGTCGAGCGCCAGGTTGCCGAGATGTGGAATCGCGCATTCCACACGCGGGCCATGCTTTACCTTGGACAACCCATGGATCGCTTTGGCAAGCCAGGTCTTGCCCGTGCCCGTTTCACCGATCAGCAGTATCGGATAGGAAGTTGGGGCGAACAGCTCGCACTGCTGGTATAGTGCCCGCATGATGGAGCTACGGCCGAACACCAGACGGTTGTCAGCTCGGGACATCATTCCCCGCCTTTGGAGGGAACCATCGAGTGGTGCGAAGCGTCAACGGCGCATCAACTACAGTACACGCCGGGGTCAACGGATTATCAAACACACGGGCGCTGGTGTGACATGCCTGGCATGTCCTGTGGCTCCTCGCCAGCCAGTGCGTGCGTGTGAACCGGTTTTGAGGTCGGGGTGGAACTACGATAGGAAACGCGCGGCGAACTGTCTACTTCGTTTTTCCCTAGTGAAGAATTTGACGGTTGGTGAAGCTAACTTCTTGTTGTATGGTGGAATACGGAACTTTGTCCACAATTGCAGGTTGTCCACAGTGAAAATTCCAGACGCCGTGCGTGTCTTGCTGCGAACCTTTCAGGCGTTGTGTGGGGTGTCATCATGCCGCAGGGCCGGCGAGGCCCGGAGCACTGGAGTTCCAAGGGAGGTGGGAACTTGGCGAACGTCCGCCAGCCCGCAGCGTGAAGGACGTATCGTGCCCGTTCGAGCGGTGGGGCTACCGAGTTGCGGGGCTGCATTCGCGCCGATTCTCGGACTCATCGCCACCAATGCGGTGGTGATCGATGTACCGCCGTTGCCTCATACTGTCAGTCAGGGCCCGATGAAGATACGTGTCTGGCGGCAGCCCTGGCGGCGGCGCCCGTCGTCGTATCAGGCGACGGGCACTTGCTGGCGGTGTCAGAGTGGCAAGGCATCAGCGTGCTCTCGCCCCGGCAGTTCACTGAGGCCGATCTCCGCCAGATCTGACCAAAGGGTGTGCGGCACTCAACGAACCCTGTCTCCGGAAAATCCGGGGCGGTTCACAAAGTACCGATGAAATAAGGCGCAGCACGAAGGTTGAGCTGCGCTTAGCTAACCGAGTCTCCGGAGCAACCGAGGCCGTTCACCTCCTCATTTCTCACCGTAACGTCAGTTCACACGGCCCGCTGTGCCAGTCGGTTTATCGAGCGACCCCGAGCGCTCACACATACCCATTC
>DASSOW010000363.1:0-3827 GCA_035700175.1 Gemmatimonadales bacterium
CCGCCACCAGCGCCACCACCGCGAGCACCCCTGCAGCTGATGCCACCACCTTCTGTCGGCGGCGAAGCTCATCGAAGTGCGCAGCATGGGGACCTTCAGGGTCAAGCCGGGAAAGGCGCGAGGCAATCGGCAGGCCGCCGAGCAGGATGATCAGGGCGCCAAGGATGCCGGCGCCCTGCATCACCATGAGCCAGGAGCTGAGCGACGTCGTCATCGCGTTCATCAGCCGTATCGTGAGGATCAGCCCCGAGAACACCACCAGCAGCGCGCCGGGCGTCACCACCATCTTCTGGATGGATGTCTGCGCACGGGTCACCGCACCCAGCCCGGCGCGCGTCTCCTTCCTCCCCGACAGCCCCGCCACCATGGCCGCCAGCCCCCCGCCGAGCCACATGGGGAAGCCCAGGACGTGAAGCAGCAGCCAGAGATGGCTCACGTGGCGGCCTCGGAGAGAATTGCATCATCGATCGGCTGGCGCCCCGCGAAACCTGTCTCCATTTCGTGCCACGCCACGATCCTGCTTTCGCCCAGCTGCCAGCAGAGGTATACCGGTTCGTCATTCCGGAGCGACGGGAAGTCCACCAGCCCCGACTCGAAGCCCTTGAAGAGGCAGCCGATCTCCTCCAGCTCGTGCAGGTAGCCATCAATCCGTTCGGCCCGCTGCGCCACATCGGCGCGCACCGCCAGCATCTCCGACGTTTCGCCCGCCGTCGGGTCCGCCACCAGCGAGAGCGCCTCATAGCGTGACACGCCCGCGCGCCACGCCGGGTGCTCGGCGACGAGGTCGGCCACGATCCGCCTCACCAGCGGCAGGGTGCGCTCCGCTTCTTCCAGGGTGAACAGCCGGGTTGCCTGTGTCATGTCATTTCCATCCTGCGTCCTGCAGAGCGGCGCGCGTGGCTCGATAGCCTTCCTCGGCGTACTGCCGCGCGAGATCCATCCGAAAGGTCACGTTCTTCTGCACATTGGGCCGCACGTACACCAGCCGGGGACGTGAGGCATCCCGGCGCCAGAGCTCCAGTTCGAGTGCGCTGTTGGCCGCCATCAGGATGCCCGTGGCATCATTGTGCGCCCGCACCAGCGACGGATACGGCGACCCGGCCGACGCAAGTTCGTCGAAGCCGGGTCCGATATCTACGGCGAGCACCAGGTCAGGGTTCCCCGTCCGAGCCGGCTCGAGTGGCACCACGCCTCGCAGGCCGCCATCGGCCAGCCGGCGCCCACCGATCACCACTGGAGGAAAGAAAACCGGCAGCGCGCAGGACGCCATGAGCGCGTCCACCAGTGAGACATTCTCGCCGCCGTGCCCGAAGAGCACCAGCTCGCCGGTGCCCAGGTCCACCGCCGTCACCGTGAGCGGATGGGTCAGCGCATCAAACGACTTGACGGGGAGATACGTCTCGATGGCACGCCGCAGCGGTTCGGGCCGCATGAGTGCACTGACGAAGATGCCTCCCAGTGGCGCCAGAAGTCGCTTGGCAACACCCCGGCTTCCCGCCTCGACCAGCCGCGCCAGCACGTCATCGGTGCCGAGCCCGGCGCAGAGGCCGGCCGCGATGACCGCGCCCATGGACGTGCCGGTGTATCGCTCCGCCTCAAGCCCAACCTCGTTGAGCGCGCGGATGGCGCCCACGTGGGCCGCCGCCTTGGCGCCGCCGCCCGAGAGCGCGGCCACCACCTTCATGACTGTTTCATCCGCTCACGGTGCCGCCGTGCTCCCTCGTAGCGCTCCCGCTCCTCGTCCGTTTCGGGAATCAGTCTCGGCACCCGCTTCGGCTTCCCCTGCTCATCGATGGCCACGAACACGCAGTGCGCCACGTGCGTGAGCCGCCGCACACCAGTAGTGATGGTCTCGGAATGCACGGTGACCGTGATATCCATGGATGAATTGCCCACGAAATCCACGGTGGCCGAGCAGGTCACCAGGCTCCCCAGCGGGATCCGCTCACGGAAATCCACCCGGTCGATGGCGGCGGTGACGGCCGGGCCGCCGGCATGCCGCATCGCCGCGACCGCCGCGGCCTGGTCTACCAGCGCCATCAGGTTCCCGCCGAAGAGATCACCCAGCACGTTCTGCATGTGCGGCATCACGAATGTGGTGATCTCGCCGCGGGAGTACGACATGGCTCGGGAATCGGGTGGGTTCATGGCTGGGTCGCAGGTCACAGGTCACAAGTCACGAGTCGCGGGTCACAAGTCACGAGACCTGCGACCTGCGACCTGCGACGCGTCAGTAATCAACCGGTCTCAAATAGTACTCCCCAATCGCCGTCTGGCTCACCATCGCCACGGTGGGGAGTTTTCGCTTCCAGTGGGTCGAATCGAGGCGTTTCCGGACCAGCGACACCTCAGCTTCGGTGAAGCCGCGCGCCACGATCTCCTCGGTGTGGTAGCCGAGCAGTATCCAGTGCAGGATGAGATCGGCGCGGGCATAGGAGATGCCGAAGTCACCCTCGTCCGTCTGGCCGGTGATGAGGTCGGCGCTCGCGGGCTTGGCCACGATCTCTTCCGGTACGCCCAGGTGGCGGGCCAGCGCCCAGACCTGGGTCTTGAAGAGATCGCCCAGCGGATTGATCGGTGGCGAATCGTCGGCGTGCCAGGTGAAGTACCCCAGCAGCCGCTCCGACTTGTTCCCGGTGCCGAGGGGCAGCGCCCGGCACGCCTCGGACAGGTCGAACAGCGTGATCATCCGGGTCCGCGCCATGATGTTGCCCTGCCGGGCCGGCGTCGTGCTCCCGCCAATGGCGCGGGTGAGCCCATCCACGGCATCGCTGATGTCCACCGTGCGCATCTGGATTCCCGTGGCCTTCGCGACGAGCGCCGCATGCTCTCGGCTCTCGACGCTCGACGCCGTATATGGCATCCGCACGCCAATCACGTTTTCCGGTCCCAGCGCCTCGGCGGCGAGATACGCCACCACCGAGCTGTCCACCCCACCCGAGAGGCCGAGCACCGCGCGCTTGAACCCGCGCCGGCGGGTGAGCTCATCACGGATGAATTCCACCAGCCACTTGCGGGTGAGCTCGGCTTCGATGGCGAGGGGAGAGTCGGCTCGGCCGCTCGTCGGCTCGGGGGCCGGACGGCCGGTTGCGACCCGCGACCCGCGACCCGCGACCCGCGACCTGCGACCCGTGACCTGCGACCTGCGACCCTCGAGCAAGTGCGGCAACCGCATCGCCAGGTCCGACAGCAGCGGCATGTCGGCGCGGGCACGGGTAATCTCCTCGAGCGGCAGGTCCGCACCGATCACGGCATCGTCAAACACGGGGCCGCGCACCAGCAGGTCGCCCCGCGGGCCCGCCACGATCGAGCCGCCCGGAAACGCCTTGCCGCCCTCGAACCCGACCAGCTGCGCCACGGCCACGTAGATCCCATGCTCGCCGGCCATGTCCTGCGCTATCCGCTCCCATCGGGACAGACTCGAAGGCCGCTGGTCATCGGCGTCGGGCGTAATGCCGCGCGCCGGGCTCGCACTGGGCACCAGCAGCAGCTGCGCGCCGTCGAGCGCAGCCAGCATCGGCATGACACTGTGCCAGGCATCCTCGCAGATGATGACAGCGGCGCGGCCCCAGCGGGTGTCGAACGCCTCGACCGAGCGTCCAGGCTCGACGAACCGCTCTTCATCGAAGACACCGTACGTGGGGAGGAACACCTTCCGATGCACGTGGCGGATCCCGGCGTCGTCACCGCCCAGTGATGCGTACATTGCGGAATTGTGCAGGGTGTTATCGTGGACTTCGTAGAACCCGATGCAGATGTCGAGCGGCGGTGCGCGGTCGGGCTCGGCCTCTTCCTCGTGGTCCGCGAGGCGCTGCCGGCCACCCCGG
>DASSOW010000364.1:0-6557 GCA_035700175.1 Gemmatimonadales bacterium
CTGGCCATTGCCCGGCCCGGCCGCACGGCCGCGCCGGTGGCACGCACGCGCGCCCGCTCGATGCCGTCTACCTGCACGGCGACCACCGTCTTGGTGCCGCCGACATCTGCTGCAATGATGACATCGGCCATCAGGCCCGGCTCCTCGTCATGCTTGATGCCACACCCACGGCCACCGCGATCGCAGTGCCCAGGGGAACGTACCATGGCCAGGCGAGCTTTCCGACGGGGGCAAGCCACCCGAACCCATCCACACTCGCGAGCTGCTTCGCGAACACCACCACCAGCATCACCAGCACCGTTACCACCACGGCGCGGATGACATCCTGTCCTGAAGTCTGCGGCCACCGGCCGGCCAGTACGTAGGTGCCAAGCAGCGCGCCGTAGGTAATCGACGCAATGCTCAGTGCCAGCACTACCACGGGCGTGTCGTTGCCGCTGGCGAAATAGAAGAAGAACAGCGCCGCGCCCACCAGCGCCAGGCCCCACACGACCGAGAACGTCCGGCCGACCTTGAGCAGGTGCGCGGGGTCGGTGCGTCCGGTGATGCCGGCATAGAGATCATGGGTGACCGAGGATGCCAGCGCATTGATGGAGGAGCTGATGGTGCTCATGGCCGCGGCCAGGATGCCGGCCACGACCAGTCCAGCCAGCCCGCTGGGCAGGTGTTCGATGATAAAGCGCGGAAAGATGGTGTCGCCCTGCACATTCTCGGGTGCCAGCCCTGCGGCCCAGATCGCCGAACCCACCAGCAGGAACAGCAGGAACTGCAGGATCACAACCACGCCACTTCCGACCAGCGCGCGCTGTGCAGAACGCAGGGAGCGCGTGGCCAGGAGCCGCTGGACAATGAGGTGATCGGTGCCGTGCGAAGCCGCCGAAAGAAGCGCGCCGCCCACGATGCCGCCAAGGAGCGTGTAGGTGTCGGTCAGGTTCACGTGCAGGTCGAGCATCCGCAGTTTGCCGGCCGCGGCGGAAAGTGAAAGCGAATGGTTCATGCCGCCCCCCATCTGCCAGGCGATCCAGAGCGCTATCACCCCGCCGGCCACGTAGATCGTGAGCTGCACCACGTCGGCCCAGACGACCGCCTTCAGTCCGCCAAACCAGGTGTACACCAGCGTGATGATTCCCATGGCGAGGATGGCCATGGGAATGCTCCAGCCAGTGAGTAATGCGAGCGGAATGGCGCCGGCGAAGATTCGGACGCCGTCACCCAGGAAACGGGTGACGAGAAACACGACAGACACGACCCGCCGCGAGCGCACCCCGAAGCGCCGCTCGAGGCGCTGGTAGGCCGTCTCCTGGGTGCCCTCGAAATAGCCGGGCAGCAGCCAGGCGGCCACCCCGATCCGGCCAATCAGGTAGCCGAAGGCGAGCTGGATGAAGGTCAGGTCACCGCGCGCGCCGATGGTCGGGACGGAAATGACCGTGAGCGCCGAGGTCTCGGTGGCGACGATGGACAGCAGGACCGCGAGGGTGGGAAGGTCCCGGGCCCCGAGGAAGTAATCGCCGGCGGTACTCTGGCGCCGGGTGGCCCAGAACCCGATGCCCACCATGGCGCCGAAGTAGGCGGCGATGACGGCGAAGTCGAGGGTGGTCATGGAATCACGAAAGCACGAAAGTCACGAAAACACGAAACTCGCGAAAACATGAAAGCCATGAAAAAGGGGAGGCGACAATGCCTCCCCTGAACAGGAACGCCTTCAGTGGTGGAACCTATGCGGTGAAGCTGCTGCCGCAGCCACAGCCGCCGGTGGAGTTGGGGTTGCTGAAGGTGAAGCCGCTGCCCTGCATCGAGGTCACGTAGTCAATCGAGACGCCGTTGAGGTACTGCGCGCTGAAGCCATCCACCAGCACGCGCACACCGCTGACGTCGAGGACCATGTCATCCTCGAGCGGCTGTTCCTCGATATTGAGGCTGTACTTGAAGCCCGAGCACCCGCCCGGCAGCACGCTGACCCGCAGCCCAGCCGTCTCCACCGGCACCTGCTCGGCCGCGATGAACTTGCGCACCTCGGCAGCGGCCGCGTCGGAGAGATTGATGCTGAAGCCGGAAATGGCCTGGTCTGTCCCGCTCATGTATGGCGCTCCTGATCGGTACTGAATCTGCGGAACGTTAAGGGAACGGGCAGGGTGGTGTCAACTGAAGGTCGCAGGTCGCTGAAACGGTCGCTAGTCACATGACCTGCGACTTGTGACCTGCGACCGTTTCAGCGACCGGCGACCTGTGACCTGCGACCTTCCAACGCCTCCACCACCCGATCCGCCACGTTCCGCCGCACCGGCCCCCAGCGGTCATTATCCCGGGTTGGATTCACCCGGTTGCTGAGCAGCACGATCACGAGGTCTCGTGTCGGGTCGATCCAGATCGAGGTACCGGTAAACCCGGTGTGCCCGAAACTATGGTCCCGGGAAATGTACTTGCCGCCGCTGCTCAGCCCGGATGGCGTGTCCCATCCCAGCGCGCGGCTGGAGCCCTCGGGGATATCCTGGCGGATCACGAAACGCCGCTCGCTGGTCGGCGGTGGGGGCCAGACGTACGCCGCGCTGCTGTCGTGGGAACCGAGACCTTCGAGCAGCCAGTCGCCGAAGTGGAGCAGATCACGAGCAGACGAGAACAGCCCCGCGTGACCTGACACGCCATCGAGCCGGGCCGCGTTTTCGTCGTGCACCTCGCCACGCAGCGTTCGTCCGCGCCAGGGATCGTTTTCGGTAGGCGCAATGCGCGGTATCCAGCAGTCAGGCGGCAGGTAGCGGGTGTCATCCATGCCAAGGGGCCCGAAAAGCCGCCGGTGGAGCAGCGAATCGAGTCGCTCGTGGTAAACTGACTCCAGGGCCTGCGCCATCACGATGGCGCCGAGGTCGGAGTAGACGAAGCGGGTGCCGGGCAGGGTGTCGAGCGGCGTCGTGTCGGCCAGGGCGTAGGCGTCCGCCCTGCTGGTGGCCTGCCGGTAGAGCGCGCGCCATGCGGGAAGCCCCGAGGAGTGCGTGAGCAAGTGCCGCACCGTCACTTGCTCCTTGCTCTTTCCCTGGAAGGCAGGCACGTATCGCTGGATGGGTGCATCGAGCTCGATGCGATGCTCGTCCACGGCGATCATCATGGCCGTGGTGAGCCCGATGACCTTGGTGAGCGAAGCCAGATCATAGACCGTGGATGAATCAGGTGCTTCCGGAACGCCGGCGCCCAGGTGCCCTGACGCGTGGAAGTAGTGGCGGCCGTGCACGCTGATGCCCACGACGGCGCCGGGAGACGCGCTGTCCAGGACTACCATCGAATCGAGGTACGGTGCTGCCAGGCTGAGCGGATCAACAGCAGGCGAGGGATTGTTGACCGGGGCCGTGCGTGCACACGCCGCGGCGAGCAGGAGCAATGCGGGAGCCAGGCGGCTCATTGGCCGCTCCGCGTGAGTCCGCTCCAGATCGGGAGGTCGGGCGGGATGGTAATGGGCAGGCGTCCGGTAATGGGAGCGCCACGCAGCGCCCGCGCGGCGGCCCGCTCGCTCTCGGCATTGGACGACCACGCCACCAGGTAGGAGCCCACCGAGGGCGATTGCATGATCACGTAGGGCGAGCCGAAGGACACCAGCAGCGTCGGCTGCCGCGCAGCCGCCGAATCGATGAGGCTGACGAGCGGTGCGGGCAGGCCGATCGACCCGCGCCAGGCCACGGCGCGCACGGCGACCGCGAAGATGGCGTACGGGCTGGCCGCGACAACTGCTGCCGCCGAGTCGTAGCTCGCGGAACCGCTCTGGGCCAGCAGGCGCAAGGCGTTGACGGTGACGCCGCTCTTCCGGAGTTCAGCGGCGAAGGTACTGCCGACGTCCTCGGCGGTGCCCTCGCCATACTCGATCAGCGCCACGGTGCGCGGCGCGCTCCGCAGCGAATCCGCCGTCCCGTCGTCCCGGGCCAGCACAATGGATCGGCCCGCCACCGAATCGGCAAACGCCTGAAAGTCGGCCCGGCCGACCGTGGTCATGACACTGTCCAGGTCCACCTGGCGGCGACGGAAGAGGCCGAGCCGCTGCTTCACCTCCAGCAGCTTCCGCACTGATCGGTTGAGGCGAGCTTCGGTAATTCGTCCGCTCTCGATGGCGTTGGTGAGCGCGTCGAGTGCCTGTCCCACGTCCGCCGGCATGAGCAGGAGATCTGCGCCGGCCTCAAAGGCGAGCACCGCGGCCTCACCGCCGCCGTACTTGCTTACCACCCCCTGCATGTTGAGCGCATCGGTGACGGTAAGACCATGGAAATCGAGCGAGTCCCTGAGCACGCCGGTAAGCACGTCGGGATTGACCGTTGCCGGGCGCACCCGGCCGCTGTCGATGCCTGGCAGTGCGATGTGGGCCGACATGACGGCATCAACATTTGCCTTTATGGCGGCGCGGAATGGGACCAGCTCGAGCGTGTCGAGCCGGTCCCACGTCGCGCCCACGACCGGCAGCGCGAGGTGGCTGTCGGTCTCGGTGTCGCCGTGGCCGGGAAAGTGCTTGACCGTGGCGAGCATGCCGTTGTCCTGGATGCCCTTGACCGCGCTGGTCACGAACGCAGAGACGCTGGCCGGGTCCTCGCCGAAGGACCGGGTGTTGATGATGGGGTTGGCCGGGTTGCTGTTGACGTCGGCATCGGGCGCGAACGCCATGTGGATGCCGACCGCGCGTCCTTCGAGCGCCGTGATCTTCCCGATCCGCCACGCGTCCTGCTCCCGTCCAGCGGCAGCAACGCCCATATTGGGAGGGAAGCGGGTGCCGCCGTGGAGGCGGATGCTGGTGCCGCTCTCGAGATCGGATGCAACCAGCAGGGGCAGTGGCGCGAGGCGCTGCAGTGCGTTGAGCTTGGCGGCTTCGTCCAGCGGCGAACCAACCGAAATGATGATGCCGCCGACATGCAGCGAATCCACCCAGCGCTCGGCCTGCCGGAAGCCCGGCTCATCCAGCGCCGAATAGGTGCCGGGAATCCATGGCATGATGAGCTGCGCCACACGGTCTCGTACCGGGAGCGAGTCAAGCAGTTCGTCAATGCTCGACGTGATCGGTGCGGGATTGGTGGCGGGAGGCGCCGCAGTGCAGGCGCCGAGCAGCAGGATCACACCTGGAAGGAGCATTCGTTGACGCGCCATTCACTGGTCCTGGGATGCGGGATGGCCGCGGCGCTGGCCTGCGCCGCGCAATCAGGGATTTCGACAGCCGAGCCGGTCGTGCGACCGGGAATTGACGTGCTGCTCAGCGACAGCATGGCGCTGGTGGATGGCCGACGCGTGGGACTCGTCACCAACCAGACCGGTATCGACAGCCGTGGCGTGAGCGACGTCGAGCGCCTGCGCGCGGCCGGCGTGAACCTGGTGGCGCTGTACAGTCCCGAACATGGCTTCCGGGGCTCGGCCGAGCCGGGGGCGTCGGTGGCATCTACCACCGATTCGGCCACCGGGCTCCCAATCTACAGTCTCTACGGGCGCACGGCGTCGCCAACCGACTCGATGCTGCGCGGTGTGGACGTCATGCTGGTGGACCTGCAGGACGCAGGCGCCCGGTACTATACCTACATCGCGACCGCGACCGAAGTGATGCGCGCCGCGGTGCGGCGCCACATGCCGGTCATCATCCTCGATCGTCCGAATCCGATCGGCGGCGCCATGGCGGGCAACGTGCTCGACACCGCCTATCGCTCGTTCGTCGGCCGGCTGCCCGTCCCGATGCGTCACGGACTCACCATGGGTGAGATGGCCCGTTTTGCCAACGACGAAATGGAGATCGGTGCGGATCTTCAGGTGGTGCCGGTAGCCGGTTGGCAGCGGGATGAATACTACGACGAAACCGGACTGCCGTTCGTAAAACCGAGTCCCAACCTCCCGACCCTCGAGAGCCTGATTCATTACCCCGGCACCTGTCTCTTCGAGGGCACGAACCTGAGCGTGGGCAGGGGATCGGACCATCCCTTCGAGCAGATCGGCGCGCCCTGGCTCGATGCCGGGCGGGTGCTGGCCCAGGTGCGAATGGCAGCGCCCCGCGGCGTCACGTTCGATTCCGTACAGTTCACCCCCCACGCTCCGGGCGACGGCAAGTATGGGGATACGCTACTGGCCGGCATCCGGCTACACGTCACCGATCGCGCGGCGTATGACCCGGTGCAGACCGCGGTGCTGTTGCTTGCGACCATCCGCGACGTGTCACCGGAGTTCAAGATCAGCGCGCCCCATTTCGACCGCCTGGCCGGCACTTCCGCACTGCGGTTGGGACTCGAGTCAGGGCTGGGCGCCACCCAGCTGACCAGCGGGTGGCTGCAGGAAAGGAAGGCGTTCAGGGAGAGGGTTGGGAAGTACCTGATCTACTAGATGGGCAGGATGGGCGCGATGGGCAGGATGGGCAAGAGATGCCGGGCCAACCTCGACCCGCCCATCCTGCCCATCCAGCCCATCCTGCCCAACCTGCCTATCTCATTGCCAGGATCGCCAGCACCAGCACCACGGCCGCGATCAGGCCGCCAGTGGCGAGCAGCAGGCGGTCGGCGTGGTTGAAGCGACCGCCCATCTCAATATCAGCGGCCACTGCGAGTGAGGCGGCCTCT
>DASSOW010000365.1:0-9919 GCA_035700175.1 Gemmatimonadales bacterium
GCCCCCAAGGAAGTGATGTTCTTCCCGGCCCGGCACGACCACTGGCTGGTGCAGACCGGCGACGGGTACGCGGCGCACATCGCCGGCGCCATCGGCGTATCCACCGACGCACAGGCCTCGTGGTGGGGCAGCAGCGGCATCGGCACCGTACCGCATGCCCTGATTGCCGCCTACGGCGGCGATACCGTGCGAGCCACTCGCAAGTTCGCCGATTACAGCGATCCGGACGTCCGGCTGATCACCCTGGTGGATTTCGAGAACGACTGCGTCTCCACCTCGCTCGGCGTGGCCCGCGACCTGGGCGACCGGCTCTACGGCGTTCGCCTGGACACCAGCGAGATGCTGGTGGATCGCTCGGTCCAGCCGATGATGGGCCGCTTCAAGCCGACCGGCGTGACACCGCAGCTGGTCCACAACGTGCGCAACGCGCTTGACGGCGAGGGCTTTGGCCACGTCAAGATCATCGTCTCGGGCGGCTTCGACGTGGAAAAGATCCAGCACTTCGAGTCGCAGGGCGTTCCGGTGGACGGCTACGGGGTGGGTTCCTCGCTCTTTGGCGGCCGGTTCGACTTCACCGCTGACGTCGTCCGGGTGAACGGGGCGCCCTGCGCCAAGGTGGGCCGGGAATTTCTCCCCAACCCGCGGCTGGAGCGAGTGCTGTAACTTTCCGGGATGACGACCGAACACCTCTTCTGGGACGTGGACACCCAGTACGACTTCATGCGGCAGGACGGCTGTCTTTATGTGCCCGACAGCGAAAGCATCATTCCGACGCTCAAGCGCCTGACCGACTATGCCCACGCACACGGCACCCCCATCGTGGCAAGCGCCGATGACCATGTGTCGGGTCATCGTGAGCTGAGCGCCAATCCCGATTTCCTCACTACGTTTCCCCCCCATTGCATGCGCGGTACGCCGGGGCAGGAAAAGATCCCTGAGACGGCGCTGCGCAATCCGCTGGTGATCCAGCCGGAGCCGGAGGATCCCCTGGCACTGGCCACGAAGATCGCCGGCCACGATGGTGATTTCCTGCTCCTCAAGCACTGGTTCGACGTCTTCACCAATGCCAATGTCGGTACCCTGCTCGAGGCACTGCAACCGGTGCACATCGTCCTGTACGGCGTGGCGCTCGACGTCTGCGACAAGTACGCCATCGAGGGACTGCTGCAGCACCAGCCCGAATCGACGCTCTGGTTCGTGACCGACGCCGCCCGCGCCATCCGGCCCGAGACGGTGGCCCCGTTGCTGGAAGCCTGGAAGGAACGAGGCGTCCGCATGGTGACCGCCGAGGATGTACTGTCGGGCTCCATCGTCGAATGACCGGCTTGCCGTTCGGCCGAAGTTTCCTCCCCGGGCCCGTGGATGTGCACCCCGACATCCAGCAGGCAATGCTTGGCCCCACCCTTGGCTGGTCGGGGATGGGTCAGCTCATCGAGGAGCTGGAGGCGCCACTCCGGCGAATCTTCGGCTCGGTGCGCCCGGTGCTCATCGGTACCTGCTCGGCAACCGGTTTCATGGAAGCCGCGATCCGGAACGGTGTCCGGGACCGCATGCTGGCCGTGGTGGGGGGCTATTTCGGGGAGCGCTTCGCCCGCGTGGCCGAGGCCTGCGGGCGGCATGTGGTGCGAGCCATCGTGCCGCCGGGCGAAACCCTCACACCGGAACACCTTGAGCGGTTCCTGCAGGGCCCGCCGGTGGATGCCGTCTCGATCGTGCACTCGGAGACGTCCACCGGCGTGCTCGCACCGCTGGCCGACCTTGCCGGTGTCGTCCGCCGCCACGATGATGTCATGACACTGGTCGACGCCGTATCCTCCGCTGGTGCAGTGCCGATCAGCGCCGACCTGCACCATCTGGACTTTGTCTTTACCGGCACGCAAAAGGCGCTGGGGCTCCCGCCGGGCCTGGCGCTGGGCGTGGCCTCGCCCCGGATGATGACGCGCGCCCGCGCCGCCACCGAACGTGGCTGGTACGGTGATTTTGAGAAGCTTGAGCGGCAGACCCGGGAGCACTTTCCCACCCAGACGCCGGCGCTTCCACTGCTGTACGGCCTGGTGGAACAGATGCGCCGCATCGAGGCGTCGGGTGGGCTGGAGAGCCGGTTTGCACACCACGAGATGATGGCCCGGCGGGTGGAGCAATGGGTAGAGCAGCAGCCCGGGGTGACACTGGTGGGACGCGACGGACTTCGCACTCCCACGGTCTCGGTGCTCCGCCTGCCGGAGCGGGTGGTAGCAAGGGACTTCATTGCCGCGGTGGCAAGCTGCGGTTTCCAGATCGCGTCAGGCCTGGCCCCTCTCACTGACGGGTACGTGCGGATCGGTCACATGGGAGACCTCGAGATGGAGCATCTGGACGCGCTGCTGGAGGTAATGAGCGGGGTGTTGCGGACAGTGTGATCCAACGCACAGATGCCGGGGAAGCGCGCCCTATCTTGGGCTCTGGCAGGCAACGGTCGAGCGTGACGCGCGAGAGATCCGAGAATGCCACTGACGCCCCGTCAGGCGGCCGGATGCCAGTTCGATGCGTGCCTGTCGTGATTGTCCCTCTATACATCCCATCTTTTCTACATATCTCGCGGGAACGGGCGCACCATGCGCCCGTTCTTCCTTCCTTTGCGCTATGAGCTATGAGCTATGAGCTGAGAGCTGCGAGCCGCGAGCTGGATTAGCTCTTAGCTCACAGCTCACAGCTCACAGCTCACAGCTCACAGCTCACAGCTCACAGCTCTCAGCTCACAGCTCTCAGCTCCGTACCCCCACCAACCTTCCATCCCTTACCAGCCCCCCCGCCGTCCACTCCCGGAATCCGACCTGCGCCACCAGCGATGGCGAGGCCCAGTGGATGTCGGGGCCATGGGGTGCAGCGCTCTCGAAGGGACAGGTGCGGCGGCGAAGCCGTCGAAGCAGGCCGGCGACGGTCGCCAGCTCCTGGGTCTCCCCTGCGGGTGAGACCCGGCCCGCGTACATCAGGTGCATGCCGCAGCGCCGGCCAACCAGCAGCGCCGAGGGTGTGCGAGTGCCCGTCGCCTGCACATACCCGCCGACCACGAACTCGCGCAGGTGGCCGCTCACTAGTGCCCGCCAGTCACTGGAGGGACCGCTGCGATAGGGGCTGTCCGCCCGCTTCACGATGAATCCGGCGCTGGCGGGCGATCTCGCGACTGCCGCGCCGAGCGTTGCATCACCTGGTGTCAGCTGGACAAGGTCATCAAGCCAGACGGCATCCCTGAGCACTGCCTGACGATCGAGGAGCGGCAGGGGACGGAGCGAGACGCCTTCGTAGTGGAGACAGTCAAAGAGCTGGAGTACACCGTTGCCGTAGACGCCGTCGAGGATCGCGTTACCCCGGACCAGGGCCGGCAGCAGCAGGGCGATATCCGGCATCACCGACTCAAGCAGAATCCCGTGCGCCGAGCGAAGCCTGACGCGTCCGTCGGACACGAAAGCCAGGCAGCGCATCCCGGCGAGTCTGGGTTCCCACAGCCATGACTCGCCGGCGGGCGGAGGTCCACCCACGATGGCACGCATCGGTTCGACCCACGCCGGTGCTGCGGCGTTGAGGGCGTAGGGCCGAGGCAGGTTGTGGGGGCTGTGATCGGGCATCGTCCCCGTCCAGACACAGGAAACCCGATTTATCCACCAGTCGCCGGCTTTTCCACAGCCGGCGACTGGTTTTCCACCGAGTTTCCAACATAACTTGTTGGTAATTAATGACTTAGGTGCTTATACCCTAGGAAGGAAAGCGCCGTTGCGCAAGAGTCCGACCTGCTACTCCGTGAATGACTCGACCGGTGGCCGGGCTGAGCCGATGGTCTTGCGCAGGGAGTTCACCACCGCGGAGCCGGAGTCAGCCGACGCGAGCCGATCGGCGACCCGCCGGCGGAGGGTGCCATAGCGGAGCGTGGCGCCGGCGTCGCGGAAGGTGATCTTGCCGCTGGCCAGGGTGTAGGCGCCGGCCTGCTCCTCGAGCACGCCGAGTAGCGAGGAGATGTCGGCCAGGAGCTGGTCCGCAGCGCGCGCCTCGGTCTGGCTTTCGCCCCGCGTCATTCCCTTGTACCAGCCGGCGGCCTCCGAATCGGTCCAGTCGCCGGAGAGCTGGCCGGCGGTGTCGCGGTACGCGGCTTCGATCCCGTCGGCCTGTGAGCGGTAGCTGCGAATGAAGTTGGCGATGCCGGAGACGGCGAGACGGGTGTCGCTCACGCTGCCCGATGCCAGGCGGCCGTCGCTGAAGAGAGCAGTGATGCCCGAGGCGCGCAGCCGGTTCTCGAGCGACGCCTCGGCCGCATCATGGGCGGCATTGTAGCGGCTGGCGAGCGCTGCCGCCGACGTGCTCGTGGCGGTCACCGCACCCGCACCGAGACTTCCGAGTCGCGGTGCCGCCGGGAGGACCCGGGCGCTGGTGCTTTCGACTGCCGTCTGCGTTGCCGCCGGCCCGTCGGGAATCGTGGGCATCGGCATGTAAGCCTGTGACGCAGCGGGACCCTGGCTGGGCGTGTTGGCCATCGTGTCAGGAGGCGCGATCACCTCGAAGCTGCTGCTCGGCGTCGCGGCCAGGCTGGTGGACGAGACGGCCGCGGCGCTGTCCGGAGTCTCACGCGCCTGCCTCGACGACGGCGTGTGGGTCATGATCACGGTCACGGCACTCGCGACGATGACGACACCGGCTGCAATTCCTGCGGTCCGGCGGTTCATCCACGATGGACGCGGACGGCTGATGTCGATCAGGATTTCCTCTGCTGGCTCGGCCGACACTTCAGGCGTCGGCGCACTGCCGGCCGCAGCGACCAGGGCCTCGATGTGCTTCGGGGGAGCGGCAGGCGGCCCGAACAGTGAGCCGCTCACGGCGCGCTGCGCGTGGGGAAGCAGGTCGGGCACCTCGAGAAACTCGAGCTCGCCGGTCTTCGGTGCCGGCGCCACCGGAGGAGCTGCAGCCGGGGCAGGCGCGACGGGGGCTGCTGCGACAGGAGCAGCTTCGACGGAAGCCGCTGGAGCTGCGACCGGTGCCGGAGCGGGTGCTGGCTTGGCCGGCGCGGTCAGCGCGCGCTTGTAGTGCGGGTGCACCGTGATCGGCAGCCATTTCGACGACGCCCCGTGCCAGACGCGGGCGTCGGCGCTGACGGCGCCACTCTGCACGGCGGCAGCGAATTCGTCAAAGCTCTGGTAGCTGGCTTCCTGGCCGGGGCGAAGCTCGATACGGTACATGGGCACGATCCGGTTGCTGCATGGTGAATTCACGTGAGCGGACGGCGGGCGCTGCGCTGCTGCGGGGGGGCGATTTTCGTGCCTTTATAGGAATGGCTCGACGCAAGTTGGGACTGGGAGTGTAAGGCGTTGCACTACAGCAGGATGGGCGGGACGCACGGGGCGAACTGGACGGACCGGACGGCCGAGTGCGGGAGGCCCGGTCTGGCGAAACCCAAGACATCGTGCGCGCTGGAACGTCGTGCAACAGGTTGCAGGGGTGGCCGGGGGGAGGAGGGGGACGCATGTTATGCGCTGGGCGCTGTGCGCTGTGCGCTGTGCGCTGTGCGCTGTGCGCTGGGCGCTGGGCGCTGGGCGCTGGGCGACCTGCGACCTGCGACCTGCGACCTGCGACCAACAGAGATCTCACCCCATCATCGGAGCTCCACCATGGCCACCCGCAACCCGGCATTGACCCGGGCCAACTTCAGCAGGATCGAGGTCGCGGAGGATGGTGCCGTCATGACCATGGCCGGCACGATGAAGAAGACCTTCATCCTGCTCGCCATCATGTCGGCCGCCATGTTGTATGTCTGGCAGGGGATGCCGGGGATCGGGTTGAGCCAGGAGGTGATTTACGGGCTGTTCATCGTGGGCTTCGTGACCGGTGTCGGGTTGCTGCTCTACACCGCTTCCAATCCGGCGATGGCTCGGGCCACCGGCCCCATTTACGCCGTGATCCAGGGGCTGGTGCTCGGTGCGCTCACGCTGGTCATCGCGCAGAATCCGAAGTACAAGGGGCTCCCGATCACGGCCGCCGTCCTGACCGTGGCAACACTGGCGGTAATGTTCGTCGCCTACCGCACCGGTGCCATCAAGGTCACCGAGAAGCTCAAGACTATCGTGGTCTCCTGCACCCTCGCCATCTTTGCGTTCTACATCATTGCCTTCGTGGCCCAGCTCTTTGGCGTGTACATCCCGATGCTGCATGAGGGCGGCATTATCGGGATCGGGTTCAGCATCTTCGTGACGGCGCTCGCGGCCTTCAACCTCCTGCTCGATTTCGACTTCATCGAACACAACGTGGACCACGCACCCCAGGTCATCGAGTGGTACGCGGCGTTTGCGCTGGTGGTGACGCTGATCTGGCTGTATACGGAGATACTGAGATTGTTGCGGAAGGTGAGATGAGACGTAGGGGCCCGGCTTGCCGGGCCCGGCAAGCCGGGCCCCTACGTCCTCAAGCCTTTCTTTCAATCTCCACCGTGTCATCCGCCGCCAGGGCGGCAACCGCACCGAGGGCCACCCAGACTGGCATCAGGGCAACACCCACCACCCCGACGGTCAGGGGAAACTCGAACAGCACCCGGCCCTCGTCATTCTTCACGCGCACCCGCCGCACATTCCCTTCGCGGACCAGTTCCTTGACCTTGGCCACCAGGCCTTCGCCTGAGACCTTGTGTTCTTCGGTGTGGGTGGAGTCGGGCATGCGGTACTCCGCGGGATGGACGGTCGGACAGTTGGACAGATGGACAGTTTGATGGACGGATAGGCTATGAGGCGATTAGACTTATGCAAGCTAACTGTCCATCTGTCCAACTGTCCATCTGTCGCTGTTCCGGAGCTCCGCTCGCATGAAGGCATCAGAAATCCGCAAGGGCCATGTCGTGATCGTGGACGGCGCACCTTGCCGGGTGCTCGATTTCCAGCACCGCACTCCCGGCAACTTGCGCGCGTTTGTCCAGGTTCGCATGCGTAACCTTGTGTCCGGCAACACCTTCGACACCAGGTTCTCGTCCACCGAAAACGTGGAAACGGCCCGGCTCGATACCAAGGAACTGCAGGTCCTCTATCGCGATGCCAACGGCACCCATGTGATGGACGCCTCCACCTACGACCAGTACACCCTGGACGATGAGGTCGTGGGCGACGCAGCGCCGTGGATGGAGCCGGAAATGGTCTTCCAGGCGGAGTGGCTCGAGGGGAAGCCGATCGGCATCAGCCTGCCGGCCGTCGTCGAGCTGGATGTGGTGGAAACCAACCCGCCCATGAAGGGCGCCACCAAGTCCTCCAGCGGCAAGCCGGCCAAGCTGAGCAACGGCGTGACCATCACCGTGCCAGAGTTTGTGGAAGAGGGCTCGCGAGTGAAAGTGGACCCGCGCTCGGGGCAGTATCTGGAGAGAGCGAAGTAGGGCAAGATGGGCGGTATGGGCGGGATGGACAGGTCACAACTGACTCTGCATCACTCGCCCATCCCGCCCATCCCCTTAAAATCCCAGAATCTTCTTGAACGCCTTCCCGATCGCCCCGCCCATCTCGCCCAGGGCATCCCAGAATGATCCGCTGTGTTCCTGACAGACGCTCGTGGGTTCGGTACCGGCCTTGAACCACTCCTGGTTGGTCACCGGGCAGTATTCGTTGGCCAGCTCGCCATTGTAGGAATCAATCACCCGGCTCACCATGCCGGAGGGCACGGCCCAGTCGGTCGTGTCCCGCCCGCGCCAGCCATCCCGATAGAAGTCCGCGAACGCCGGTGCGGCCATGTGGCCGCCCGTCGCGCCGTAGCCCAGCGACCTGGGCGTGTCATAGCCAAACCAGAACCCGGCCACCATCGTAGGCGTGTACCCGACAAACCAGACGTCCCTTCCTTCATTGGTGGTGCCGGTCTTCCCCGCAATCGGGCCCCGGATTCCCTCGCGCCGGACTTCGAAGCCGGTACCATGGTCCACGACCGCGCGGAGCATCGAAGTGAGCTGGAACGCCTCGCGCGGGTCCATGACCGGGGTGCGCTGGGTCGCCGTGGAGTCCTGCTGCCAGATGATGGTGCCGTCGTGCCTGGTAATGCTGGTGACGAGGTGCGGGGTGACCCGGAACCCGCCGTTGGTAAACGGGGCATACCCGCGAACCAGCTCCAGCGGGGTTACCTCGGCTGGCCCCAGTGCGAGCGAAGGGACATCGGGCAGCGGACTGGTGATGCCGAGGTGATGCGCGAAGGTGATGACGTTGGGCCGGCCCGCCATGTCGGCCATGCGGACCGCTGCGGCGTTGGCCGAGAGCATCAGGGCACGCCGCATGGCGAGATGCCCCGAGTATTCGCCGCCGTAGTTGCCCGGCTCCCAGGTTTCCCCCGAGGCGAGCTCCAGTTCCACTGGTGAGTCATCCAGCACCGTCGCCGGAGTGAACCCTTCCGCCAGCGCGGCGCCATAGACGAACGGCTTGAAGGCGGAACCCGGCTGGCGGTGGGCATTGAGCGCGCGCATGAAGCCACCGCGCTCGTAGTGGTTGCCGTTGACCAGCGCGAGGATGCCGCCATCGGCCGGATCGATGGCCACCATGGCGCCTTCGACGTCATCGTCGCTCTTGCCCGCATTCGCTTCGGCCTGGCGTTCAATCAGCGCCGCGTGCCGGCGCACGGCCTTCTCCGCGGCCGCCTGTGCCCGCGCGTCGAGCGTCGTGTGCACCACGATGTCGCCATACGCATCCGCGCTGTCGCCCAGCAGCGAGTCCACCGTGATCCGCACCGGATCCAGCGCGTCCACCTCCGCGGCCTTGGGATACCAGCCCTTCTTCTGGACCGTGAGCGGCGTGCCGGCGGCTTTCCTCGCAGCCGAATCGGAGATGTAGCCTTCCTCCGCCATAAGGGAGAGCACCAGGTTGCGGCGGGCGCGAGCGCGATCGGGGTGCCGGCGCGGATCGTACGAGCTGGGTCCCTTCGGCAGCGCTGCGAGCGTCGCCATCTCGGCCAGGGTGAGCTGGTTCACGTGCTTGCCGAAAAAGTCCCGGCTCGCCGCCTCCACGCCGTACACGCCGCTCCCCAGATAAATCACGTTGAGATAGAGCTGGAGGATCTTGTCCTTGGAGAGACTGTGCTCGAGCCGCCGAGCCAGCACGACCTCGATCAGCTTGCGGCGGAGGGTCCGCTCCTGCGCGATGTCCGAGAGGAAGGCGTTGCGAACCACCTGCATCGTGATGGTGCTGAAACCCTCCGAGACGCCCAGGTCACGCGCATTGCGGAACGCGGCGCGGAACACGCCGCGCCAGTCGACGCCATGATGCTGGTAGAAGCGCCGGTCTTCCACCGCAATGAACGCTTCGCGCAGCAGCTTCGGCGTGCTGTCGAGGGGGACGTTGACGCGACGGACGTACTCCAGCCGACCGACGAGCTTGCCCGAGCGGTCCAGTACCTGGCTGCCCTCGCGGGGACGGAACGACTGGATGCTGGCGGTAGATGGACAGCCGCGAAAACCGCAGGAGAAGGCGTAGCCGGCAGTGACGGTGGTGCCGAAGAGCACCACGATGATGGCGGAGGCAACCCAGTGCGCCCGAACCCATCTTGCCTGCCGGGACGCAGCCACGCGGTCGGCCACTGGCCGCACTTTCGCGCCCAGCCGGTCAACCGGGGCACGAAGGCGAGCCAGCACTTCCCGCGCGTTCATGCCGGTTCCAGGACGGCCCGCTCGCTGGAATCGGCGGTGAGGCGGGTGCCGTCTTCCACCCGGTTGCGGCCGCCGCGCTTGGCCAGGTAGCAGGCGGCGTCGGCCAGCTCGATCATCTCATCGGCGCTGACCGGGAAGGACGTCGTCCCGGCGGTGCCGAGGCTCACCGTGGCGGCAATGGCGGCGCCGGACTGGCGCTCGAGTGGCGAGAGGGCCACGCGGGTCCGCAGTCGCTCGGCCAGTGCCACCGCCTCATCGGGCGGGGTGTGTGGCAGCAGCAGCACGAACTCCTCACCGCCC
>DASSOW010000366.1:0-5106 GCA_035700175.1 Gemmatimonadales bacterium
GATCTTGAGCGCCCACCCGTCGCGCAACGGATAGAGACTCTGGACCACGCCCTTGCCGTACGAGGTGGTGCCCACCACCAGCGCGCGATCGTGATCCTGCAACGCACCAGCCACGATCTCGGCGGCGCTCGCGGCGCCGCCGTCCACGAGTACAACCACCGGCTCGCCGGCGCGCAGGGCACCGGTGCCGGCGAACGAGCCTGCCACGCCGATGTCAGGGTCACGATCACGGTACCGCACCGCGACCACCTGCTGGCCGGGCGAAAGGAAACGTTCGCTCACGGATATGGCCTGCAGCAGGCTGCCGCCGGGATTGCCCCGGAGATCGAGCACGAACCCCTTGGCACCCTGCTTTCGCAGCAGCGCAATCGCCTCGCCCACTTCCACACCGGCGGAATCGCTGAAGCGCTGGAGCGGGATGTAGCCCACCCCGTGGTCGAGCATCATCGCGTAGGGAACGGCGGGCACGTGAATGCGCGCGCGGGTGAACTGCATGCGGATCGGCTCCCGCACGCCGGGCCGGCTGAAGATCACGTTCACCGCGGTACCTGGCTCGCCGATGAGGCGGCTCGACACCTCGTCGAGCTTGAGCCCCCGCGTCGAGGTGCTGTCGACCTGCACGATGCGGTCACCCGGCTGGACACCGCCGTCGCGAGCGGGCGAACCGGGAAAGGTGGCCGTCACCACGACGGTGCCGAGCTGGTCCTGGATGCTCATGCCCACGCCGGCATAGTCGTTCCGCAGCGTGTTGCGGCTGAAGCTGGCAATCTGCTCGGGAGAGTAGAGGTCGGCGTAGGGATCGTCGAGCTGGCTCACCAGCCCGCGGGCAGCGCGAATCCAGAGTTCGTCGTTGGCGAGCGAATCCACCGCACCGGTTTCGATGCGAAAGCGGACGTCGTCAAACACGCCCTTGCCGTCGGTGCGGCTCTTGGCACCGAGCGGAATGAGGGCGCCGACCACGAGCGCGGCGGGGACAGCCATCCAGGGGAATAAGCGTCGCATGGGAGAGTCGAGGGTCAAGGGTCGAGGGTCGAGGGTCGGCGGGCGTCAAGCGCCAAGCGCCAGACGCCCGACGCATATCCTGAATCCCTACGCGGGCCCGCAGGGCCGGTTTCGGCCCGTCACGCCGCCGACACGTCCAGGCAGCGGGAGACCTCGGCGATCAACTCCGACGGGAGGAATGGCTTGCTGAGCAGGGCGCAGGGCGCCGCGATACCGCGCGCCGTGAGCTCCAGCGGGCTGTAGCCCGACATCAGGATCACGGGCAGGTCGGGCCGGGTCACCGACAACTGCTCGGCCAGCTCCACCCCACTCATGCGCGGCATCACGATGTCGGACAGGACCAGATGCAACGCGCTGCCTGCTTGCTCGACGTGAGCCAGCGCCTGGCGCCCGTCACCAGCTTCGGCGACGGAAAAACCGCGGCCGCGCAAGACACGCGCCGCGAACCGGCGTACCAGTTCTTCATCGTCCACGACAAGAATCTGGGCCATGGCTGTGAGGGTCATCCTTCTGGCTGCACACCGTCAGGGAATACTGGTAGAGTAGGGGGAGGGCGGGATGGGGGCAAGCTGGTGGAGCCGAAACCCGCCGCTCCACCTCCTCGTCTACTTTTGTAACTGTCCAACTCTCCACCAGTCAACCTGTCCGTCCTGGAGATCGCATGCGCAGATTGACCCTCGCAGTGGCACTCACCCTTGTTCCCGTCCTGTCCTTCCTGTCCGCCCCGTCCGTCCTGTCCGCCCAGGCCGACACCTCCGCCGTGATGGCGCCGATCCAGCGCCTGTTTGACGGCATGCGCGCGCACGACAGCGCCATGGTCCGCTCCGCCTTTGCGCCCGACACCAGGATGGTGTCCTCGTCCATGCGAACCGGCACGCCGGCAATCGAGAGCGAGTCAATCGACGGGTTCGTCAACGCCGTGGGCAAGCCGAGCAAGGATGTCTGGGATGAGCGCATGCATGATCCGCTGATCCACGTGGACGACGGGCTGGCCATGGTGTGGGTGAAGTACTCCTTCTACCTCAACGACAAGTTCAGCCACTGCGGTGTGGACGCGTTCCTGCTGGCCCAGGACACGTCGGGATGGAAGATTCTGACGATCGGGGATACGAGAAGGCGGGAGGGATGTTGATATAGTCGGTTAGACGGTTAGACGGTTAGAATTCGAGGGTGAGAACTAGCCGTCCAGCCGTCTAACCGTCTAATCGCCTTCCCTCACCACCTCTCTCGCCGCCTTGTCCTCCCGTACCCCGATATAGCGCGGATGGCGCAGGATGCCGTCGCGGGTCCACTCGCTGAAGCCCACCTGCACCACGAGCGACGGCTTGACCCAGTGGACGTCGTCGGTCTTGATGGATGCGGTATCGTCAAGTGCGGAGCGCTGAGCGCTGAGCGGCAGCAGCAGCTTCTTCAACCGGTGCAGCGCCTCGGCGTCGAATCCCGTACCCACCCGCCCGGCGTACCGCAGTCCAGAGTTGTCATGGTAGCCGAGGAGCAGTGCGCCCAGTTCCCCGCGGCTGCCCTTGGGGTCGGTCCAGCCCAGCACCACGAATTCCTGCTCGGTGACACACTTGAGCTTGACCCATTCTCCCGAGCGGCCCGATTCGTAGCGGCTGGAGGCATTTTTCCCGATCAGTCCCTCGGCGCCTGATCGGCACGCAGCGTTGTAGAGCTTCCGGAAGGTGCCCTCGAGCACCGGCGTGATCCGGATCGTGTCATTGACCTTGACCGCCTCTTCCAACCGCTTGCGACGTTCGCGCCAGGGCAGGCCACGGATGTCCATGTCCCTGTACCGGAGGCAATCGAAGAGCCAGAGCTCGACGGGTATGTGCCGGATCAGGATGGGGGTGGGCCGAAGCACGTGGATGCGTGACTGCAGCCGGCCGAAGCTCGATAGCCCCGATTCCGGATCGATGGCGACGAGTTCGCCGTCCACCAGCATGTCAGCGCGGAGCGCCTTGTCGAGCGCGCTCACCACATCGGGATAGCTGCCGTCCATGCGGCGGCCGGAGCGGGAAAGGAGATGGATCGCCTTGCCATTCCGCTTCACGATGACGCGCACCCCGTCCAGCTTGGGCTCGTAGATCCAGCCGCGGGGTAATGCGGTGGGCTTGATCAGTGTGGCAAGCATGGGCTGGATGGCAGCCATGAGTCAGGCCGGCGCGCTCGCGCCAGCAAGCCCGAGCACGGTCGCGAGGTCGTGCCTGGCGTCGAGGATATCCGCCCAGGGATCTCCGGTGCTGGCCAGGCGATCCGGCACGGTGTGCACCGTGAAGTCGGTGGGATAGATGCGCGGGAGTTCATCCCAGGTGACAGGGGTGGAGACGGTTGCTGCAGGATGGCGGCGCACCGAGTAGGCGGCGGCCAGCGACTTTCCCCGCACGTTCTGGTTGTAGTCGAAGAACACCTTGCCGGTGCGGTTCTTGACGCTCCATTCGAGCGTCACCCGCTTCGGCATCCGCCGCGCGACGAATGCACCGAGCGCTTCCGCCATGCGGCGGACTTCGTCGAAGGTGAAGTCGCGGATGATCGGGAAGAAGAGATGGAGCCCGGTCTTGCCTGAGGTCTTGACGAACGGCTCGAGGCCGAGCGAAATGGCCGCGTCGCGCACTTCCAGCGCCACGTCCCGCACGGCGTCGAATCCCTTGCGATGGAGCTCCGGCTCCTCGCCTTTCTTTTCCTTGCCGGAATAGACGTAGGAATCGAGATCCACCACCAGAAAGTCGGGAAAGTTGAGACGGGACTTCTCCAGTGCAGCTGCGGACGTGGCGTAACTGGTGCCGAGTTTCGCACCATCGGAGCCGCGTGTCACGCTCGAGTGCCAGACGTGCAGTTCGACGGCGGCCCGCTGGCCCAGCCAGAGCAATGTGGCCAGGTTGGAGGGCAGCAGGTACCGGGTGGGCTTGCCTTCATCCTCCGTCCAGATGGAGAGCGTGCGCACGAAGCTTTCTGCATCGGGAAAGTGCTTCTGGAAGAAGTGCGAGCCGGCGATTCCGCTGGGCGTTCGCACCACGAACACGGGCCGGTCCTTCACATGACGCAACAGCGCGTCGGACACGGACGCGAGATACCGCAGGTAGCCGCGCTTGGTCACCGCCGGACGCGCGGCGGGCCAGAGTTTCTTGTCGAGACTGGTCACATTCACGCGAAACTTGCCAAGCCGGAGCGTGGCCTGTGTATCGGCATCCTCCAGCGCGGCGAGTACGGTGGTTGCCTGAGATGAGGGCGTCATGTGTGGACCTGTCTCGGTTGTGTCGTAAGGCGTACGACATATGACCTACGGCCCATGACATTCATCAGCTCACCTTGCGCCGCGTCCTGCGGCGGGCGGGAGCCGTCCTCCTGCTCGCCTTGCTCGCCCTGCTCGCCTTGCCCGTCTTGTCCAGGCTCCGCTGCAGTGCCTCCCTGAGATCGATCACACTGGCCTCCCGCTCAGGCGGCGTTTCCACTTCCTTCCCTTCCAGCTTGGCGTCGACCATCGCGAGCACCGCCTTGCGATAATCGTCTCCATAGTCGGCCGGGTCGAAAGGTCGCGTGAGGGTCTCGACCAGCTGGGTGGCCAGGGTCATGTCGGTCTTCTCGATCGTGGTATCGGAGAGATCCACGCCGTGCTCGAGGTCGACCTCGTCGGGATAGAAGAGCGTTTCCAGCAGGAGCGCGCCGGCGTGCGGGCGCACCGCGCAGAGCTGCTGCTTCTTCCGGATGGTGATGGTGGCGATGCCGAGCAGCTTTTCCTGTTCCAGCACGCTCATCAGGAGAGCATACGGCTTCTCGCCCCGGGTGTCGGGAGCGAGATAATACGTGCGCTCGAAGTACAGCGGGTCCATCTCGGCTTCGGGCACGAAGGCCGTGATGTCGATGCTGTGCTTGCTGCGCACCGGCAGGTTGTCGAGGTCCTGGTCGCTGAAGAGGACGAACTGCCCCTTCATGTACTCATAGCCCTTCACCAGCGACTTGTAGGCGACTTCTTCCTCATCGTACGGACACCACCAGCGGCGCTCCACGGGCGTCCCGCATTCGGCGTGTATCAGTCGAAAGGACACATCCTCCGATCGCGTCGCCCCGAAGAGCTTGACCGGAATGGTGACGAGGCCAAACGATATC
>DASSOW010000367.1:0-13267 GCA_035700175.1 Gemmatimonadales bacterium
ATCACCCACCCACGCGGATGCGGTCGCACAACATCGATGTCCAGGTACAGGCCCGGGTGTCGCGGGTGGACCAGCGATAGCTTTTCGCTGTTCTCGATCCTCACCCTGAAGCCTCGCTGCAGCATCCGCTCCCGCAGGATCGGCAGCTTTCCGACATCGCGAGCCATGACGCCGAGGTCGAGGTCGTGATCGCCTCGAATCAGCCGGCCGTCGCGCACGCAGCCGAGCAGGGTTCCCCAAAGCAGCATGAGAGTGATCTCGCAGCCTTTCGCCTCCTCGATCAGCAGGCGGAGGAACGGCAGGCCATTCATGACAAGATCGAGCGCTTCACGCGACAGCTCGCCGTGGCGATATGCGCGGACCTCGGCGGCGGCCTGGACTGGGCTTGCAAGCCCCGAGCGCATCACCGTGGGCAACCAGGCCAGACGCCAGGGCAACCGCCGCTCGCGCATGAGCTCTCGAAGGCGTGCCCACGTCCCGGGCGTTAGCGGCTCCTCTTCCGAAGCCGAGGGTTCGAAGGCCGCTCGGCAGCGGGCGTAATCGTCGGCAGTGTCCACCTCCCACCATGGCAGTCCGGCAGTGAACACTGGCCAGAGCCCGCCCCCAGCCATGAGCACGTCATAGGCGAGGTTCGGAAATCCCTGCGCACCTGCACCGGTGGCCAGCTCCGCGATCCTGTCGAGAAAACCGCTGTTATCGGCCGCCCCGATGCGCACGAGCTGCGCGCTCCGGCCTGCCGACAGGTTGGGTGGCACCTCCCTGCTGTAGCGGATGATCTGCCCGTCCCGCAGTTCCACGTGATACTCGGATTCGGCAAATGGGGCGAGCGGGTCGACCAGACAGGCATTTTCCCGCGAAGACTCGACGAATCTTGCGACCAGCTGCGGCCTGTAGAGCACATCGGCGTTCTGGAAGATGAAGGCGTGGCCGCGGACGTAGGGTGCGGCGAGATGCAAGGAGGCGACGCTGTTGGTTGTGGCCCACAGCTCGTTACGGATGACCCTGCAGCGCCCGGCAATGTGAGACTCGACGAGAGCCGCCTGGAAGCCGGCCACCACCGTCACGTCCGTGACGCCGGCCGCGGCAAGGGCTTCGAGCTGGTGATCGAGGAGGGATCTGCCACCGACCGGCAGGAGGCACTTGGGGGTCTCCTCCGTCAGGGAGCCGAGACGGCTGCCCCTGCCCGCGGCCAGGAGCACCGCGTGTCGCGGCCTGGCGCGCTTCTCCATGGAGAGTGCTGCCACAGCGAGAGCCCCCTTAATGGCCCGGTGGGTCCTGCACGACAAACCGGCCGAACGACAGCGCAAGAAGCGTGCACGCCGCCGGCTAGCGCCAGCGGAAGAGCCGCAGCGCGACCGCGAATGGCACGACCAGCCAGGCCAGGAGGAGGAACAATTCGCCCGACACCGAGGCGAGCGAGGCGCCGCGCAGCATGACGGCCCGGAGCGCGTCCACGGTGCCGGTAAGCGGCAGCGCCTGGATAAACGGTTGCATCACCTTGGGGAAATTGGCCGAGGAGAAGAACACGCCGGAGAAAATCCACATGGGCAGCATGACCAGGTTGGCAAGGCCCGAGACTGCCTCCACCGTGCGCGCCCGCGACGCCACCATCAGTCCCATGGCGCTGAACGTGAGTGCCGCGACCAGGCAGACGAGGCCCAGGGCCACGAATGATCCGCGGACCGGCACGTCGAACACCAGCGCCGCGAACCCTACCAGCACACCTACCTCGAGCACCAGGAAGAAGAGGCGGGCCAGCAGGAACGACATCAGGTATTGCGAGCGTGACATCGGCGTCGCAACCAGCCGCTTGAGCAGCTTCTGCTTCCGTGCCGTCACCACCGCGAATGCGATGGACCAGATGCCGCTGCCCATCAGGTTGAGCCCCAGCAATCCCGGAATGAAGAAGTCGATGTAGCGGGCGCCTCGCTCCTGCACCGTCGATTCGGCCACCGGCACTGCGGCACGCTGACCAGCGCCGCGCTGGATCGCGTCGTCGGCAAGCAGCCGCGCCATCCGGGCATCCGGCCGCGACGGGTCAAACCGGTACTCGATGCCGCCACCGCTTCCGGGCGCCACGACCAGCGCGACATCGGCGTTGCGGAGCGCGCTCGCACCAGCGCTGTCGTCCTTGAGGGGAACGGCAACCAGGCCTGAGGCCGAATCAAGCGACGATACGATGGCGGCCGGCACGGCCCTGAGCACGCCCACCCGTGCCGATTCCGGAGGCCGGTTACGGAACGCGATGCCGAGGCCGAGCGCGAGCAGCAGCGGAAACCCGAAGACCCAGAAGAGTGCCTCGGGCTCGCGCACGAACTCCCGCAGGCGGACGAGCGTGAGCTCAACCAGCGGCGACCGGACGGGAATGCGATGCTGCGACTCAGCCATCGCGCAGCGCCCGGCCGGTGAGCGACACGAAGACATCCTCGAGCGTCGGTGAGTGTGTGCGCAGCTCGGTGAGTGGGAGGGCACGCCGGTCCAGCTCGGCGAGCAGCGCCGGGATCGCGAGGTGGAGTGCGGTCACCGGAAGTTCCCATCCGGTGTCAGTGGCATGCGCCGGCCGCGTCGCATTGATCGCGGTGGCAATGGCGCCCAGCGTCTCCGTATCGAGCCGGCTCGCCGCCTGCTCCTCCACGGCAAATGCAACGATCTGCTCTGCGCCCAGCCCGGCAATGAGCTGCCTCGGCGTTCCGAGTGCGATATTCCGTCCGTGATCCACGATGGCGACCTGGTCGCAGAGTCGCTCGGCTTCGTCCATATAGTGCGTCGTGAGGAGAATCGTGCGGCCGATGGCCTTGAGCTGCTCGATGAGTTCCCACACCTGGCGGCGCGCCTGCGGATCGAGGCCCGTAGTCGGCTCGTCGAGAAAGACCAGTTCAGGATCGCCGACGAGCGCGCACCCCAGGGCCAGCCGCTGCTTCTGGCCGCCCGACAACGTGCCGACCCTTGCCCGCCGCTTTTCGTCGAGCTGGACGAGGGCAATGACATCCGCGACGTCTCGCCCGGCCCGGTAAAAGCTGCGGAAGAGCCGGAGCGTTTCCTCGACGGAGAGCTTCTCGGAAAGCTGGGTTTCCTGCAGCTGGATGCCGAGCCGCTGACGCAGGTCATTACCGTGATCGTGCCAGGTCCGCCCGAGCAGCTCGACGTCGCCCGCGTCGGGCTCGGTGAGTCCCTCACAGATCTCGATCGTCGTGGTCTTGCCGGCGCCGTTGGGCCCCAGCAGGCCAAAGCATTCGCCCGGCGATACCTCGAGATCGAGGCCATCGACCGCCACGACCTCGCCGAACGTCTTGCGGAGCCCGCGGACCCGGAGGGCGAAGCCAGTTGGAGCGAGGGGGGTGGCTGCGGTCATGGCGGAGGAAGATATCCGGAATTGGCAACCACGAAACCTTTCGGCTCGTCAGGGTGTCAGACACATATTTGACCATCCTCGATCGGAGATACCGATGAACCGACCCCTGCAGGCCGCTGCCCTCCTGCTCCTGGTCACCGGCTGTGGAGGCGAGCGTCCGGGGACCGATGCCTGGAGGGCGGAGCGTGACACCGTGGGCGACACTGTGGTTGTCCGGACCGTTTCCGGGAGTGTCTGGGGTCAGCCACGAACGCTGGTCGAGCGTGCCTCCGTGGGAAAGGCGGAAGGCGACGAGGTGGACCTGCTCGGCGCGTTTCGAGCGATCGCGGTGGCGCCGGATGGCTCCATCTACATCTCCGACGGCGGTCCGGTGCTCCGGAAGTACGCGGCCGATGGCCAGTACGTCGCGACCTTCGGGCGCAAGGGCGGGGGGCCGGGCGAGTATGCCAGTCCCGACGGAGGGCTCGCGGTGCTTTCCGATGGACGCGTGCTCATTCGTGATCCCGGGAATGGGCGAATCACGGTGTACGACTCCAGCGGCACCTACCTGTCGGCCTGGCGAATTCCCGCCGGTTTCTTCACGAGTCGGAGGCTGTATACCGATACCGCCGACCGTGCCTTGACCTGGGTAGTGGTCGATCCCGAGAAGCCGGTTGAGGATCGCCAGACAGCGCTGGAATACGTCAGCGATAAGGGGGTCGGCGACACCGTGCTCGCGCCCGCCTGGAAGGTGGCGCAGGCCAACCTCAAGGGCGGCAACAAGAGCATGGTGAACATCACGCCCGTGCCATTTACGGCGGAGGCAAAGTGGGCCTTCAGCCCGCGGGGCTATTTCGTGGGTGGCGTAAACGACAAATACCACCTGACGCTTTACCAGCCGGGCGCTCCTGTCACGATCGAGCGCGAGATGCCGCCTGTCGCGGTGCAGTCCGCCGAGGCCGCGGCGGAGAAGGCGCGCGTGACGAAGCAGTTTCGGGACAATTTTCCGTCCTGGAGCTGGAATGGTCCCGACATCCCCGGCACCAAGCCACCGTTCAAGGAGATCTATGCCGGCGATGACGGACGGCTCTGGGTTCAGCTGTCGCAGCCGGCGCATCCCGAGGCAGCCGATGACCCGGCAGACCCGGCCGTCTGGAAGGAGCCGATCGTCTTTGACGTGTTCGAGCCGGATGGCAGGTACCTGGGCCAGGTTGCGGCGCCGGAGGGGTTCCTGCAGTATCCTTCACCGGTCTTCCGGGGCGATACCGTCTGGGCCGGATTCGAGGATGCCGACGGGGTGCGGTACGTGAAGCGGTATGAAGTGGCGCGCAGCGCTAAGCGCTGAGCGTTCAGCGTTGAGCTTCCAGTCAGGAGACCCCCTATGCGTCACGCGGCCCTGCTACCTTGGTGGGCGCTGGTTGGCTTCCTCCTGCTGCCGTCAGGTGGAGCCCCCTCTTCGGAATCAAGTCCCGGCGCGGCTGATGCGCGTATCCTCGCGAACGACAACCGTGCGTCGGCGGGCGCGATGCGGCACGACACCCTCGTGCTTCAGCTGGAAGTCCGCCGCGGGCGGTGGTTTCCCACCACCGATTCGGGACCCAGTCAACCAGTACTCGCCTTTGGGGAAGCCGGGAAGCCCCTCACCATTCCGGGGCCGCTCGTCCGGGTGCGTCGTGGCACACCCATCCGAGTGGTTGTTCGCAACACTCTTTCCGATTCGACCGTCGTCATTCATGGCCTTCACACCCGTCCTGGCGCCGTTGCGGACACGGTGCAGCTGCGGCCTGGCGCCGAGCGCGCCGTCGCCTTCAATGCGGGCGCGCCCGGGTCCTACTACTACTGGGGCGGCTTTGCCGGCGCCACGATGGAAGAACGTCATGGCGAGGACAGCCAGCTGTACGGCGCGCTGATCGTGGATTCGACGGACGCCGCGCCTGCCGATCGAGTTTTCGTCATTGGCACGTGGTTCGAGGAAGCCGACACCACCCAGCCCAAGCCGTGGATTCCCCGCGACATGATGGTGATCAACGGCAAGTCATGGCCATACACCGAGCGGTTCACCTTCGCGACGGGTGACACCGTGCGCTGGCGCTGGCTCAATCCTTCCGCGGATGCGCATCCCATGCACCTGCACGGCTTCTACTTCGACGTGGAGAGCCGCGGCGATGGCGTGAGCGACAGCGTCTACACTCCTGGGACGCGCCGGCAGGCCGTCACGGAGCTGATGCTGCCAGGCGGTACCATGTCCATGCAGTGGGTGGCGGAGCGACCGGGAAACTGGCTTTTCCATTGCCATTTCGGGTTTCACGTCTCGCACTATCTATCACTGAACACGGTCGCTGACCCTGCCGATCCCGATTCGCCGGCCGAGGTGGGGCACAGTGCGTCCAGCATGGCTGGCCTGGTGCTGGGAATCACGGTAACTGGCACGCCGATGTCGTCACTCGCGACCGCGCAGCCTGTACGGGACGTTCGGCTCTTCATGCAGGCGGAACCGGTGCAGGACAAGGGGCCTGCGCATCGATATGCCTTCGTGGAACAGCAGGGACCGAAGCCTCCGGCGCCGGACTCGGTCCCCGAGGCGACCCATCCACTTGTGCTCAGGCGGGGGCAGCCGGTCGCCATCACGGTGGTGAACCGGATGCCCTACCCGAGCGCCGTGCACTGGCACGGCATCGAGCTGGAGAACAGCGATGCCGATGGCGTGCCGGGCTGGAGCGGCAGCACCGCCCACCCGATGCCTGTGATCATGCCAGGCGATTCGACCACGGTCACCTTCACGCCGCCGCGGGCCGGGACATTCATCTATCACTCCCATTCCAACGAAGGTTTCCAGATCGCGGCGGGCCTCGCCGGGCCGCTCCTCGTGCTGGGCGAGCATGAGCAGTTCGACAGCAACGCGGACCACACGATTCTCGTCAATCAGGGATTCGACGAAACGGGACGAGTCAACGGCCGGGCGACACCAGATACGCTCCGCCTGGCCATGGGCAGGGTACACCGCCTGCGATTGGTCCAGATTGCGCCGGACTGGCGGGTGATCGTCTCGCTGGGAGATAGTGGCGGTACGACGACCTGGCGCGCGGTCGCCAAGGATGGGGCAGACCTGCCGGCGCCGCAGCGTACCATGCGCCCCGCGCGGGTGCTGATGGGACCGGGTGAGACGGCAGACTTCACCTTCAATCCGCAGCACCCCGGCCCGATGACCCTGACTGTAGCGACGCAGCTGAAAGGATGGCGGGTGGACGTGCCGCTAGTGGTAACCGAGTAAGGACGACGATTCGGGTGGGTGACCAGCGCCGGATACACGAGCGGTCGAACCGGGGATCTGGCGCTTCACTCCGGTGAGCACGGGCACCATGACCGGCGACTCGCCAGCATTAGCAGCAGGCGGCGGCCGCCCGTCAGGCAGGAGGCGCGGGCGGAGAGGGACGCAGCTCAGCGCGAGACGCTGTCATAACCGTAGAAATAGTACGTGCCCCCGGACCGGGCCACCTCGCCATCGGGATCATTCAGCACCGCACCGACCACGTGAGCGCCGACGTTCTCGAGCAGGTCACGGGCTGCGGAGATCTCGTCGCGCCCTGCTCGACCGGCCCTGACGACCAGGAGGACGCCGTCCGTCATCGCACCGAGGATGGACGCGTCCGCCACTGCCAGCAGCGGGGGAGAGTCGAGCAGCACAAGGTCAAAATCCGCGGACAGCCTGCCAAGGATCTCCCGCAACGAGGCCCCGCCAATCAGTTCGGCCGGGTTCTGGGGCACCGCCCCCGCTGCAATCAGTGAGAGATTGGGCACCTTCGTCTCCTGGAGGACCTCGGGTATGCTGGCCTGCCCGTCGAGCAGCGCTGAAAGCCCTGGCGAACGCTTGACGCCAAACATGTAGTGCAGATTCGCGCGACGCATGTCCGAGTCTACCAGCAGGACCCTGAGGCCTTGCTGGGCAAACGCGACCGCCAGGTTCGCCGCTACGGTGCTTTTCCCCTCCGCCTCGACGGTGCTGGTCACGAGCAACGCCTTCAGGTTGGCGAACTCATCCGAAAAGATCAGCTTGGTCCGCACCGCGCGAAGTGCCTCGGCGCTGCCACCACGGGGCTCCCCGATCATCGTGAGCGTGCGCGGGCCGGCCGGTCGTGATGCACGGAGCAGCCGCCGTCCAGTGCGAATTCGGGGGATCACGATGGGCGTCTCAGAGGCGAGAACACCGGCGAGATCCCGCTGACGCCAGATCGTGGGCTTTACGAGTTCGAGGAGGAAAGCCAGTCCACAGCCAGCCGCAAGCCCGGCGATCAGGCCAAGAATGAGGATCAGGCGGGGTGACAAGCCTGTGCGCTCGGCGGCGCCGGCCGGATCCACAATTTCCACCTGCCCGACCTGCACCGCTTCCGCGAGCCGCGCGTTCTGGTATTCCTCTCGCAATTGATCGCCGCGTCGCCGGTCGGCTTCCACCGTCTCCAGGAGCGAAGCCTCATCACTCTCATTGGCCGAAAGCTGCCGGTATGACGGAGCTGAAGCGGCTCCCTGCTGGTCCAGTTCGCCAATGCGGTCGTTGAGCACGGCAATGGCGCCGGCGACGGCCGCGCCGAGGCGCTCCTGGGTTGTCGCGATGAGCGACGAGAGTCGCCGGACATCGGGGTTGGTCGCCGCGGCCCCATAGGGCCCGAAGGTGAGCGAGTCCTTCTGGGCCTGGTAGCGGGCCAGCTGCTCACTCAACTGCCGGATGGCGGGGTTCTGATCCGCGCCCGGTGAGGACAGCAGTGACAGGATCGCCTCGCCACTCGGCAGCGTGGTATCCTGCATTCGTTGCAGGACCTGCTGGTACAACTGTCGCTGGCTTGTCAGCTCGGTGCGGCGAGCCGCGACCTGGCTGGCAGTTGCCTGGCTGGCGGCGAAGCGATCCCTGGCGCTGTAGGACCGCTGGCGCGCCCGAAATGCGGCGACGGCCTGTCGAGCGACAGCCAGGGCGCTGTCGGCCTCCCGCAGCTGGCCTTCCAGGAACACGCGCCGGGCATGGGATTCCCGCTGTGCGTCCTCGGCGTTGGCGTCCCGGAACAGCACGACCAGGCGGTTGGCCACTTCCTGCGCCAGGGCCGGGTCCGCCGCGAGATATCGCACGTCCATGACGTCAGTGTTGGGGCGGGCCACGACGTCAAGATTACCGACCACGGCATTCACGGCGGCTGCGCGGGGCATGAGGTGGATCGTTACCATGCCGATCTGCGGGGCTGAATCGAAGGTCAGGTGAAAGCCTTCGTGGCCCACCGGCACGCCGTAAGGGACCGGCGGGGTGTTACTGTCGCCGCTGACCACGATGCCATCGGCACGCAAGTCCAGCACCAGTGAATCGGCACTCAGACCGGGCGCGATCTCAACTTCCCGCAACGCGTCCAGGGGAATGCCTCCGGCATTCAGCCGGAGCACCGGCAAGCTGTCCACGACCGCTCCGGCGACAGTCCGGCTGGTGAGCACTTCGATCAGCGAAAGGAGCGGGTTGACCTCGGTACCAGTCACGCCGCCGTTATTGACATCGGTCAGGCCGGCGGTGAGCGCACCCCGCGTGTCACGCACTCTGATGACGGCGTTGGAGATGTACAGGGGCTGCCGGAGGAAGGCATAGGCTGCCGCGCCGCCGGTCGCGAGCAGCGTGATGAGCAGCACCAGGCGCGCATGGCGCCGGAGAATTCCCAGGAAACGATGCACGTCCAGCGGTGCCAGGGTGTCATCGTCGTCGCCCGCGTCAAACTGCCGGACGGGGGGCTGGGCCGGGGCAGGAAGCCCGGAGTCAGGCATGGATAACCGTCTCACTGGCGGCTGACCGAGATGATGGCCGCGGCTGCGCCGAGAATGCTCGCCATCGGTCCGATGATATCGCGAAAAGCGTTGCCGCGTCGCTGGAGGAAGATCTGGTCACCGGACCGGACCGGCATGGCCCCCTGGTTCTCCTTGACGTCCGTCAGGTCAATGACGACCTGTCGCTGGCCACGGATGAGTCGCACTCGCTTCAGGACGCCTTCGTCGCTTCCCCCGCCCGCCTGCGCCACCGCCTGTGACAGCGTGGTGCCGAGCGGCAGGTTATAGAGTCCCGGCTGACGCACCTCGCCCCCGACCGCCACGCTCAGGAGTGGCTCGATCACGACCTGTGGATCGTTGGTCAATTGCGTGAGGTACTGGCGAATCCGGCTGGTGGCTTCGGCGAGTGTCACATTCCTCACGTCAACGGACTGGTAGAGCGGATGCCCGATCGCGCCATCCGCGGTGATGCGGAACTCACCGCTCAGTTCCGGCTGGCGCCACACCGTAATACGCACTACATCGCCGGGCCTCAGGCTCTGGGCCGCTGGGGGAACGCTCGCGGCAATCGAATCCTGCGCCGCCGCCGACGCCGTTCCCGCCCCCAGCGCGGCGATCAGTGCTCCCCAAACTGCCAGTCTGCGGGCCGGGTCAGCGAACGGGAGCATCTGGACGCACCTCGGAAGAATCGTGAAGGACATTCCGCGGCATGGCTGCCGCATGTCCGGTGCCATCGGCGACAACCGCCAGGGCAGTGGCCATCAGGACGCGGAGATCGCTCCACGTGGTTGCTCGGCGCGCATAGCTCAGGCTGGCCGCCAGCTTGAGCGGAAGCACCTGGACGCGATACCCATTCACCGGGTCCGCCATGCGACCCAGGATGTCGGCCTCATTCCGGAACTGCAGGGACGCGGGGTCGGTCATGCCCGGGCGGTAGCGCAGCAGCTCCCGCTCGACCGGGGAATAGGCCGCGACGAACTCGGGAACTTCCGGTCGCGGGCCTACCAGGCTCATCGTACCAGTGAGAACATTCAGCAGCTGTGGCAGTTCGTCCAGTCGGTACCGTCGGAGCCAGCGGCCCACGCGTGTGATCCTGCGGTCGGCGCCAACGGTAATGGGCGTGCCCGCCGTGGGGCGCATGGTGCGAAACTTCCAGATCCGGAAGGGAATCCCTCCAGCCCCAATCCGGAGCTGGCGAAAGAACACCGGACCGCCGTCGTCCAGCGTGATCGCGAGTGCCACAAGGCCGAAAGCCGGCGCGAAGAGCAGGAGCCCGAGCGACGCTCCCAGCAGGTCGAGGGCCCGCTTTGATGCCGTCATCGCTGGTGCGTCCGCGCGATATCGAGGACTGCCTCGGTCACATCGGTGACGTCGGCGTCCGTGAGCCCGGGGTGCAGCGGCAGGCTGAGCATCCGCTGGTAGTTGGCGTATGCGACCGGGTAGGCGTCCGGTGCATAGCCATACGTGTCGCGATAGTACGGGTGCAGGTGCAGGGGAATGAAGTGCACCGACGTGCCGATCCGGCGCCGGGTGAGCTCGGCCACGAACTGGTCCCGGCCGATGGTGAGGGCGCCGGGCTGCAGGCGCAGCACGTACAGATGCCAGGCGTGTTCCACGCCGGGCTGCTCGGTCGGCAATTCGAAGGCATCACATCCGGCGAACGCCGCGTGATATGCGGCCGCGACGGCGCGACGGCGCCGCTGGTGCTGCTCCAGCTTGCGCAGCTGCCAGAGCCCAAGGGCGGCCTGGATGTCGGTCATGTTGTACTTGAACCCGGGAAGCTTGACCTCATAGTACCAGTGGCCGCCCTCGGCGTACCGATACCAGCCGTCGTGACTCATCCCGTGCAGGCTCACCACGCGGGCCCGGGCGAGAAAATCGGGATCGGCGGTCAGCATGCCGCCTTCGCCAGTGGTGAGATTCTTGGTGGCGTAGAAGCTGAAGGCGACGGGATTGTCGCCGGATCCGATCAGCTGACCGTCATGCCGGGCCGGGAGCGCGTGGGCGGCATCCTCGATAATGGCGAGGCGATGTCGGGCGGCAATGTCCCGGAGTGCGGAGAGATTGGCAGGATGCCCGCCGAAGTGCACCACGATGATGGCCCGGGTGCGCGGCGTCACTGCCGCTTCTACCTGCGCCGGATCCATCTGCAACGTGACGGGATCTACGTCTGCGAACACTGGCCGCGCCCGGACATGTTCGATGACATTGGCACTGGCGGCGAAGGTCAGGGGCGTGGTGATGACCTCGTCGCCGGGGCCGATGCCGAGCGTGACCAGGGCCACATGCAGTCCGGCGGTGCAGGAGTTGAGCGCGAGTGCGCCGGGCGCGCCGAGATAACGGGCGAACTCCTGCTCGAACCGGGCGGTCTTGGGCCCGGTCGTGATCCATCCCGACCGCAGGGTATCCACCACTTCGGCGATCTCTTCCTCGCCGATGCACGGTGGCGCAAACGTCAGGAACCTGTCGCGCGGGGCGCGTTCTGGCCGGTCCAGCGGCTGCGTGATCGTCATGATGCGCTCGGACGGATGGTCGCAAGATAATGGGTGCGCAGGAGCGGAATGGCCGACAGCGCCGAGCACATCCACCACGCCCGGGGCGCCAGCCGCCGGGCGAGAGGAGGGGCGAGCGTGGTGGACTTGAGTGACACGATGGCACCGGGGAAAAGGCCCCTGATCTCCCGCGCTCCAATACCGCGCACGTCGGGGTTCGACGGGTTGTTCACGCGGAAGTCATACCAGACAATTAGTCCGCCAGGTGCCAGCACGCGACACATTTCGCTGGCAAGCTCGCGACGAAGCTCACTGGACAGAATGGAGGTGAACGTCGTCATCTGCAGCACCATGTCGAATGAATCATCCGCATAGCCGCTCCTGCCGGCGTTCCGATGCTCCAGCCGGACGCCAGCAGGGAGCCGTGTCCGGGCTTCGGACAGCCGTTCCTCCAGGAGGTCAATCCCCACAAGATTGGCAGGAGTCGCTCCCCACTTTACGAGTTCACGGAGGAAGTGCCCGCTGCCGCACCCCATCTCGAGAATCCGTTGCTGGTCCAGTGGCAGCCGATGGTTGCGAGCCAGGGCCCGCAGCAGCTCACGCTCGAGCTGCAGTAACATGAAGACGTGGCCTGGCTGATCCCAACCATAACGGCCAGTTGGCGCCCGCCGCGCATACACGTGCTGGATGCGCTTCGCTTCGTCAGCAAGCGCACCGTCGGAGCTGGGGACGTTTCGGGCGCTCATCGGGACAGCGGCACCGCACCGGCCGCGCCCTGGTGCTCACACGCCCGGCCCCACTGGCTGAACAGGCCCAGCAGGAAACCTGACCCGTAGCCGAAGTGCAGCGTGGGAAAGACCAGCATCAGCCGGACGGCGACACCCAAGCCAACTTCGCGCGCCTTCGCAACGCTGACAGCTGCACTCGTGAGCGCATAGGCCAGGAGAATCGCCGCGAGAAGCCCCCACAGTACCGGCCAGGTGAAGCCCGCGAGTCCGAAGACCAGGAGGCAGAGAAGGAAGGCCGCCGGAATGACCTGCCGTACGGTCATCACTGCCCGAAGCTTCCTGATGACCATGGGCTTGTACCAGCCGTACTGGAAGTACATGCGCCATAGCTGACCCAGTGACGATCGCGCGAAATATCGGGAGCGCACCTTCGGCAGCAGCCGCAGCCGCCCGCCCTGGCGCATGAGGCGAAGGTTGAACTCGTCGTCCTGGTTCCGGACCAGGTCCTCATCGAAACCGCCAATCCGCTGGAACACCTCGCGCCGATAGCATCCGAACGGCACGGTGTCCACCCAGCGAGGCTGCTCCGACGTCAGCCGGAACCACGCGTTGCCAACCCCGAAGGGATGCCCCATTCCGGTGGCGATGGCGCGGGCCATGGCCGTGTCGCTGCCGGGACAGGTTTCACACGCTCCGCCCACTACGTCAGCCCCGCTATCGAGGAGTCCGTCGACGAGGTCCCGGATGTAACCGGGCGGGTAGGACGCGTGCGCACCAATCAGCATGACCAGGGAGCCGCGCGCCTCTCGCACCCCCAGGTTGAGGGCGACCGGCGTAACCCGGCGAGGATTGTCCAGGAGCCGGATGCAGGGATACGCCGCGGCCAGCGCGCGAATCGCGTCCCCTGAGCCATCCGTGCTCTGACC
>DASSOW010000368.1:0-4118 GCA_035700175.1 Gemmatimonadales bacterium
CCCCACAGCAACGGCACCGGAAGACCCAGAATCCAGAAGATCAGCCCGCCCAGCGTACCCTGGACCAGCGCGACGACCAGGTTGCCTTTGACCGTGGCGCGTGCGACCTCGGCAAATTTCCGGAACAGCAGCCGTTCGCGCTCATCACCCAGCGGCAGCACTTCGATGAGCTTTTCGATCAGTACCCGGCCGTCGCGCAGCAGGAAATAGGCCACGTAGAGCATCAACGCGAGCTTGAGCACGAACTTGAAGGTGCCCTGGCCGACAGCCAGCAGATTTCGGGTCACAAACTGGCCGGCGGTCACCGCCGCGTTGGCGGCGCGTTCGCGCACCGTGGCCATGTCGATATCGAACCGGTCGAGCAGGCCCTGGAACGCCGGGAACGCGTTGCGGACCTGGTCGATATACTTGCCCGGATCGATCTCGCCGGCCTCGATCTGCTGGTAGATCGCAACGCCCTGCTGGATGAACGAGCCGAGAATCAGCAGCACCGGGATGACCACCAGCACCACGCATGCCGTCAGCGTCGTCAGTGCGATCAGGTTGGGGCGGTTGCCCCACTTGCCCTGGAGCCAGACCTGGACCGGATGGAATACCACCGCGATGATGTAGGCCCACAACAGCGGCGCGAAGAACGGCTTGATCAGGAACGCGAACCCGATGGTCACCAGTACCAGCGCGATCAGGAATGCGCGTTGTTCGAGTTTTTCTATCATGTGTATCGCCGACGCAGGATCGAAAATGTGCTGCAACGATACCCAACTATTGCATGAATTTTCGGTTCGTTCCGCCGTCAGGCCAAGCTCTGTCCATTGCCACCGAGTTTCCGGGCTGACCTCGGCGGCAGAAGGGCTTCCCAGGTGGGTCAAACGAGGGAAATCCGATGAGCGACGAGGGCAAGAACGAAAATTCTGGCGCAAAATCCACGGACGCGAAGGAGCCGAAACGAGAGCGATACGAGCTGCTCCAGCGTTTGGAGGGCTGGCTGGAGACGCCGATGCTAGTTCTCGCGTTCGTGTGGCTGGTGCTATTGATAGTGGAGCTGGTTCGGGGCGAGAGTCTGCTGTTTTATTTTCTCGGCACGACTATCTGGGTCGTCTTCATTATCGATTTCGGTGTGAAGTTGGTCCTGGCCCCGGACAAGATCGTTTACCTCAAGGGTAACTGGCTGACCGCCATTTCGCTGCTGCTCCCCGCGCTGCTCCCACCATTCGCCCGACGCGCCGCTGCCCCGGCAAATCGCCTCGGGCGAGGAGCCGCTGTTCATACGGGGGGCGATCTCCTGGGGCTGAGCCATCTCGGCCGCGCAGGGCTGCCGCGGGCCAGCGCTGCGCCGCGGGTGCGATCGCAGCGACCCGTCCGGCCGTCAACCGTTGCTGGGATGTGATCCGCAGTCACCCACCGTAACAGGCGGTCACCGCCAGATCCTCCTGCTTCACCTGGCGGTACTTCTCGTAGAATAGCTCATCCGTCCGCGTCGCAGCACGCCGGTAACGGTCGTATTGCCGCGGGCCGCCGTTGTAGGCGGCATAGGTCGAGCGCGCCAGGCTGTCAACGGAGCCGGTGGTCTCGTGCTCGGCGTGGCGCAGCGCGTACGTCACCAGGTAGTGCTCGAGGATGTCGGCGCCGGCGCGGGCGTTGTAGACGATGTCCCAGCGCAGACCGTGCAGGTCGTAGAGCCCGCGCCACACCGTGGCGTTGATCTGCATCACGCCCAGGTCGCCCGAGGCGGACTCCACCGGCACGCGCATGTCGTTCTTCGCCTCGAACTGACGCCAGCAGCTCTCCTGCCACGCCGCGGCCAGCACCAGGTCGCGGAACAGCTCGCGATAGCCGCCGTCGAGGCCGCTGTCGGCGAACTCCGCGGCGGCGGCGTGACCCAGCACCTCGCGCGCCATCGGCAGGTAGACATCCATGTCCTTGTTGCGGGGCACCCAGTTGTTGAGCTTCTCCACCAGTGTGGGATCGAGAGCCTCGGAGGCCGCGGCCCGCGGCACCAGCAGCTCGAGCCAGTCGTCGACCCAGCTCGTGTCGCCGCCGTTGCGTGGCGGTGGCAGCGGCTCACCAAAACCGAGCGCGCGCCTCAGCTCGGCATCCACCGCATCGGTACGTTGCAGCGGATCGTCGGTCGCACCCGGTGCCAGCAGGCGCGCCAGGCGCCGCAGGCCGTCACTCGAGATCTCCACACCCATCGACGGTCCCAGCGCGTCCAGCGCCGCCAGGGCGTCGCCAGCACCGATGAAGGTGAGGTAGCCGAGGGCTTGCCGGTGATCGGCCTCGCCGGCGGCAACGCCGCGCAACACCGGCACGAGCCCGCGCCAGGCCTCAACGAACAATCGCCGGACCGGGTCCTCGCCCCGGCCGCCGGGCTCGCGCAGGATCGTCAGCGCCTCACGGCGCAGCTCGACGAGCACCTCGAACACCTGCCGAGTGTCCACCCGGGCGGGATCGAGTGTGCGGATCGCATAGGTGAAGAAGGCATCGACCGCATCCAGGCGCTGCTCGAGGGCGGCGAGCTCCGCCTCGGCGAGGGCCGGTTCCGGTGCCGCCGAGGTGCGGGACACCGGATGGACATCGATGCCGAGTGTCACCCTGGCGCCGTCGGCGCCGGCCTGGCCTGCAGGCCCGGCGCCGATGGCCACCTCGTCCACTGTGAGACTGTCGAGCTCGATGCCGCCGGTGGCGGCGGAGGCCGTCATCCCGCCGAGCAGATCGCGAAGCTGCGACAGCGGCTCGTCGAGGTCGACGTGCAGGCGGGTCAGGGTCGCAGGCAGGAACTGCTCCAACCAACGGCCGACGGTGGTGGACACCTCGTCCGTGCTGCCGTCCGCGCGTACCGTTCGCCAGGACTCGGTGCTCAGCACGATGCCGTCACCGTCCGGCGCGCGTTTCGGCCGCTGGGTCAGCTCGACGCCCCCGCGCCAGTCGAGCACCAGCAGGCAGCGCCCGCCGATCGGACGTCCGGCGCGGGCCTCGGCGCGCGCCTGCAGCAACAGGCGGCCATCCTTCGCTCGCACTTCGGGGTCGCGCAGCTCCAGGTACTGGCAGCCCGAGCCATCGTCCTCGACCCGCAGCCGGCCGTCGCCGAACAGGCGCTCGCGCACCAGCGTCTCCAGGGCCTCGGCATTGAGGAACAGCGGCACCTGAAGGCGCTCCGCCGCCACCGGCGCTGCCAGCAGCGAAGCCACCGCGCCGAGCAGTATTCGCCAACGGACTGCATGCATCGCCAAAACTCCCTGGTCTTACGAGGGGCCTAGATTACCATCCTCCGCACGCGGACCCGGCAGCCCTCACGGATCTACCAGCGCTTGCTGCACCAGCGTGCGCGACAACTCCTGAATGTGTTGCAGACCGCCGTCGCCCACGAACCGCTGGATCATGGCGACGAACACGATGTCGCGCGCCGGGTCGACCCAGAACCATGTGCCCCGCGGCCCCGTCCCGCAGGAACGTGCCCCTGCCGGTGATGCTGCCGACGGCGTGGGGATCGGTGAACACCGCCACGTTGTAGCCGAAGCGAACCCGGGGCGGATCTGCTGCTGCCCGATACCGTAGCCGCCGGTCATCAGCGCCACCGTCGCCGCGCCAGGATCTGCGCCCGTCGAGCCTGCCACCGTCGGCCAGCATCTGCGCGAACCGCAGGTAGTCGCGCACTGTCGAGTACAGCCCCCCGCCGCCCGCCGGCTGCTTTTGGCATCTACCTGCCCCAGCCTCTGAGCGCCTGGACACGGCTCGAAGACGGCATACTGCTGATAGCGACCACTGCCTTCTACTGTGCAGCAAAGACGATCTCACGCTGAAGCCGACGAGGAGATCCCGCACCGCTGCGTCTGCGCGCTTCCCACCGGTTGGATTTCGGGTTCCTGAGCCAGTAACGCAGCCGGTAAAAGTGGCTATCGCGCGCCATTCGGTGCTCTGCTGCCGGTACAGCGCCGCCCAACGGGGCCGGTGGCGCTCAAAGCAGCGCAGCCGTGTTGCAGCGGATAATAAGGACTGCTCCGATTTCACAAGCCAGAGCGAAGCGCAGCGTTTTTATGAGGCACACGGTCCCATTATCCTCACCGGCTGGATGGTAACAGGGATAGCAAGGCCTGTGAGTCGCTGCCTTAGCTGTGATA
>DASSOW010000369.1:0-2520 GCA_035700175.1 Gemmatimonadales bacterium
GACGAAATCCGACCAAAACTCTTCGCCATCGATTGAGAGAATTGAGTCGACGGCAATGAGAACGCCGCTGCCAGCGCGACCATTAGGGGATGTCAGCTGAGCGCTAGGCGAAATCTCAAGTATCTGAATCATTCGACCATCCGCCAATTCTGCTCGAAGCCGGAAGCCGACCCCAGGGGGAGGGGCCCCGGCGATCTCAACGTGCACATTGAGCATATCCAACCCTGACTGGTCGGCCGCCGGAATCAGATTGACCGCTTTCATCGAAGCGCGCTCAACTTTCGACGCTAGTCCGCTCGCATGCAAAGTTTGCAGAAACTCAAGGATGCGCGGCTCGAACTCTGCCCAGCCTTGGTAGGGCGCGAGTATACTGACTCCGGCCACACAATCACCAATGAATATCGCTAAGGATTCTCCGATCAACCTGATCTGCTGCTGATAGCGGAGGTTCGGTTCAGCTTTCCGGATCGGAAGGGGAAGACTGGCAAGAGGAAGCGACTCGGAGCGAGTGTATTGGCTTCCAAGTTTAGCGAAGAATATGCCGGGAAGTAAATTGACGACACTATCGACTGATGGCGCGAAGCGAACTTCGAACGTGGCTTCCTCTAGTGGCGGTTGCTCGAGGCGAATCGGCAGGGCCACCACACCGCGTAAGTCGTTGGCTTCGCGTGGGATAGTCATCGTCCTAATAAGTTAGCATGCAATAAGAGACGACGCTAGGGAGCCTCTCGCCAGCCAATCGGCATTCGACTGTAAGGTTGTAGACTCAGTACTTGACGAAGCATCGTCCCAAGCGGAAAGACCGAAGCCCCCACACCATTCGCCAAAGCTCACGTCCATAGCGCCATGCCATGGTGGGCCCGATGCGAACCTCCGCGCTTAGCGCCCAAGCATGCACAGGTGCAGCGAGGGCCGACTGCGTGGGATCAGCGTCCGAGTGGCCTGGGTGGCAGGCCAGGCCGGGCCGAGGCCTAGATCCCCTCCTCCCCCGGCCGGTACGCCCGCTCCAGGTGCGCCCGGATCTCATCCAGCGCAATCCATGACGGCCGCATCTCGCCCCGCGCAAAGAGCGGCGCCTGGTCAGAGAAATGCGGCGAAGCCGGGTCAGCCGAGGCGCCGAAGACATGCACCGCCACTGCCCGCACCGTGGGCCTGAACTCGACCGCGCTCACGTAGGTGCCGCCGGCGACGCCGTAGGTGCTCCGCTGGCCCCTGGCAGGCGTGCCATACATGGTGAACACCGCCCCCATCCAGCCAGGCACGCCCGGCACGGCGACGCTCGGCTGATCATCACGGAAGCCCAGCTCGGGACCGAGGTCGTCAACCCGCTGGAGCCGGTTGATCCGGCCCCAGGGCACCTGCCAGGTGCCCCAGTCACGCTTGAGTGCCGCCAGCGCGGAGTCGAGCGCGGCCGCCCGCACAACGGGCTCGCCCTGCCGTTCCTCGGGAAACTTCTCCAGCTGCTCCCCCCACCCTGCAAGCAGCGTCACCGCCACCGAGGCGGTGTCGGTGTGATGATCCCACTGCTCCAGCAGCGTGAGCGCCGCCCGCCGCTCGTCTGAACCGCCCCCTGCCCGCCGAGCGGAGGCGATCATCCCCGGCAGCAACGAATCGGCCAGCTGTACCCTGGCGTCGAATGCGGCACGGACCCACTCGTCCCAGGTGAAGCGCGGGTGGCCGGCCAGGAGGCGCCGCACGGCAGCACCACGCATGTTGTCGCCCTCAATGACCATGTACGGCGGGTACGCCGAGGAATCGGGGTTGCCGCGATCAGTCAGCAGGAACGGCGTGGTGTTGTTGTTCTGCATCCAGCCCGACACGGGGTCGCGGAGCTGCGGCAGGTCGTCAATGGTGTGATAGCCCTTCCACTCAGTGGCGGGATTGCTGCCGTCCACCGGCTCCTGCCAGTTGAAGCGCGGGTCGCGACGGGGCACCGCGCCATTGTAGAGATACCAGGTGTGCCCCGCGGTGTCGGCGCCCATGACGTTGCCGAAGAGCATCGCCTGCGGCTGCATCGCCTGCTTGAGTTCGACCATGCTCCGGGCCCGCGTCATGGCATACCACTCGCCCAGCCAGCCATCCTCCTCGAACCGCGCCATGCCGAGGGCCAGCGGATGCCCGTCACGTACGGCGACCAGCGGACCATGATGGGTGCGTCTGAGCGTCACCACCCGCCGCTCGATGCCGCCGGCAGTCTTCACCAGCACGGTGTCGGTCCACTGCTCCGCTCGGCGATGGCCGTTGCCGTAGCGATAGGCCAGCGGATCATGCGGATCGTCGAATGTCTCACGCCATACATCCGCCAGGTCGGCGGCGTTGTCGGTGCTGACCCAGCCGATCGCGTCGCTGTGGCCCACATACGGGAAGGGAAAGCCGTACCGGGTGTAGCCGGTGAAGTTCCAGCCGCTCGCGCTGTGGACGTGCCCCTCGTAGACCTGCGAAGGCCCGAAGTAGGGCAGGTGCGGATTGATGACCAGCATGGCGTGGCCGGTGGCGCTCCGCGACGGGCTGATCACAAAG
>DASSOW010000370.1:0-11523 GCA_035700175.1 Gemmatimonadales bacterium
GTGCCCGCGCCGACCTGCGTCTCGACGTGGATGTGGCCCTCCATCTGCTTCACGATACCATAGACCGTGCTGAGCCCGAGCCCGGTGCCCTTGCCCGGGCCCTTGGTCGTATAGAACGGCTCGAAGATGTGGTCCAGGACATCCGGTGGAATGCCGCTTCCGGTATCACTCACCGCCAGCATCACGCAGCGGCGTGAGGCCAGTTCCGGTGTCATCGCCGCGACGTCGGCCGGACTGAGGTTCCTGGTTGAAATGGTCAGCGTGCCGCCCGCCGGCATGGCGTCGCGGGCATTGACGACCAGGTTGATGAGCACCTGCTCCATCTGCCCGGGATCGGTAACCGCCGGACCCAGCGTCGGATCGAGCGTACTGCGCAACGTTACGTCTTCGCCGATCAGCCTGGTCACCATGCCCTGCATGTCGCGTACGACATTGTTGAGGTCCACGCGCACGGGCTGGAGCACCTGCTTGCGGCTGAACGCCAGCAGCTGCCGGGTCAGGGTCGCGGCCCGCGTGGCAGCCAGCTCGATCTGCTGCAGTTCTTCCCGGAGCGGGCCATCCTCGGGAGTGTCCAGCAGGAGCAGCTGCACCCCGCCCATGATCACGGTGAGGACATTGTTGAAGTCGTGAGCAATGCCGCCGGTAAGCCGGCCGATGGCCTCCATGCGCTGGGCATGACGCAGCTGCTCCTCGCTCCGGCGCAATGCCTCCTCGGCCTCCTCGCGTGCCGTGACATCCTGTACCGTGCCGATGACGCGTTGCGGCGCGTCGCTGCCGTCCTGGCTCAGCGCCGCGCGCGCCGCAATCGCCTTGACGGCACCGTCCGCCGAGCGAATGCGGAACTCCAGCTCCACGTTGCCGCCGCTGCGGGCCACCTGGTCGAACTCCTTCAGCACGCGGACCCGATCCTCCGGCAGGATGGCATTCATGAGCGGTGCTCGCCATGCCGACCGGCCACCCTCAAAGCGGAAGCCGAAGATCCGGCTGGTCTCATCGGAGCTGGTGACCTCGTCGGAGAGAACATTCCATTCCCAGCTGCCGAGCTGGGCGATGCGCTGGGCTTCGGCCAGCTGCTGCTCGCTCTTCCGCAGCTGCTCGCCCGCCAGCTTCTGCTCGGTGATGTCGCGGATGATGGCGAGCACCAGCGCCTCGCCCCCGGCCGACGCTGTCGAGGCGGAGAGATCGCAGTAGACCACCTGGCCATCGTCACGCTCCAGGCGGAACTCGAAGTGTGTCACCTCGGCGCGCTGGGCCGCACCGAACAGCTGGCGCTGGATCAGCTCGCCGTCGTCGGCCTCGGCCAGCAGTTCGCTGACGTTGTGTCCCAGGAGCTGCTCCGGCCGGCGTCCGAAGAGTTCCGCCGCCCGGCCGTTCACCTCCAGCACCATGCCGCGCATGTCAAAGACCAGGATCGCGTCACGTGCGCGGTGCATCAGCGCGCGATACCGCTCGGTCGAAGTGTGGGCCTCTTCCGCCTTGAGGCGGGCCACGGCCTCCAGCCGGTCGCGCGCTTCCGCCAGCTGGCGCTGCTGGCGCTCGAGCACGTGGTTGGCGCGGACGATGTCCTCCACGCTGGAGAGGAGGAGATCGAGGATCTGCTCCTTGTCCGACGTGATGGTGAACCGGCCGCCCAGGAACATGATGTCCACGCCCATCGAGGCGCGCCCCCGCCGGCGCAGCTGGGCGCTGTCCAGTACGCGGCGGATGCGCGCGAGCAGCTGGTCCGGCTCGTAGGGCTTGGTGATGTAGTTGTCGGCCCCTGCTTCCAGCCCGCGCACGATGTCGGTAGGATCAGCGAGACTGGTGAGCAGGAGCACGGGCAGTGGAGGCAGGGTGCCGCGTTCCTTCACCCGCCGGCAGAGGTCATACCCGTTCATGCCCGGCATGACGATGTCGCTCAGCACCAGGTCGAATTCCTCGCTGTCGAGGCGGACCAGTGCCTCCTCGCCGCTGCGTGCCAGCGTCACCCGGTATCCCTGCTGTTCGAGCAGCGCTCGTACCTGCTCGGCCTGGGTAGGACTGTCTTCCGCCACCAGTATCGAAGCCGTCATCCGTGCGTCCTCGGCGTGATCTCGATCAGCCGCTCCGCGATACGCGAAAGCGGCAATTCCATGTCGGAGAATCCCGCGAGCCTGGCCTCGCGGGGCATGCCATACACCACACTGCTTGCCTCGTCCTGCGTCAGCACCAGCCCGCCGGCCGCCCGCACCGCCCCGAGCCCGGCCACGCCATCCCGGCCCATGCCGGTCAGCACTACCGCCACGGCTCGCGAGCCGTGGCTCTGCGCGACCGATTCAAAGAGGAAGGTGGCGGAGGGCCGGAATCCGCCGATGGGCGGCGCGGGTGACAGCAGGACCCGGTCGCTGCCTCGCACTCCGAGATGCACGTCGTCCGGGGCGAGATACACGGTCCGCGGCTCCAGTGTCTCGCCCTCCGAGGCGATACGGACCCGCAAGTCACAGCGGCCCTTGAGCCAGCCGCAAAGCCCCGGCATGAAGCCACGCGCGATGTGCTGCACGATCAGGATCGGCACCGGGTAGTCACGCGGCAGGTCCATGAGCACGCGCTGGAGTGCGGCGGGCCCACCGGTGGAAGCGGTGATCGCGACGACGCCGGTGCTGTGTTCCGCTGTCGCTCGTGGTGCGGGCACCGGCGCGCTGGCCGCCGCCGCTTGGCCCGGCCAGCGCCGAACCACCTTCACGCTGGCCATGGCGCGGACCATCGCCACCAGCTGCTCGCGGCGCGCCTCGAAGCCGGATGCCTGCGGATCGCCCGGCGGTGCCATGACCATGAGCGCACCTGCCCTCGTGGCGTCGAGGGAGAGCTGGACCTCTGGATCGCTGACACCGGAGGACACAACCAGGATCGGCACCGGTGCGCGGGCCATGATTTCCTTGGTGGCCTCGAGCCCGTCGCATCGGGGCATGCGCACGTCCATCGTGACGATGTCAGGGTGAAGGCGCACCGCCATCGTGACCGCCTCGACGCCGTCGCGTGCCTGTCCCACGACCTGGAAATCCGGCTCCGCCTCCAGGATCGTCACCAGTAGCTCGCGGACCGTGGGCGAGTCGTCTACCACCAGGATGCGGATCACTGACGTCAGCCGAGCAGCTGGCGGATGGTATCGAGCAGGGCCTGCTGGTCGAAGCTCGACTTGGCCACGTAGGCATCAGCGCCCGCGTCCAGGCCGCGCCGCTGGTGTTCGGCTGATTCGAGGGCACTGACCAGGATGACCGGAAGCGTGGCGAGACGGCGGGACCCGCGAATGGTCTCACACAGTGCCACGCCGTCCATGCGTGGCATCTCGACATCGGACACGACCAGGTCGAATCCTTCGTGTTCCAGGCGACGCCACGCGTCGGCTCCGTCGGCCGCCGTGGCCACGTCGTACCCCGCGGCTTCCAGGACGCTGCGCTCGAGGCTTCGGGTGGTGATGGAATCGTCCACCACGAGAATGCGCCGCCGCGCCCGGGTGGGCGCCGCCGTCGCCACCAAGCTGGCCGACTCTGGTGGTGCATCGAGACCGGCAGCGAGCGCTACATCGGGACGCAGCACCAACGCCACGTCGCCGCTCCCCAGCAGCGCGGTGCCAGACGCAAGCTGCATGTCGGCCCGCACATGCTGCAGCGGGCGCACCATCACTTCCTGTTCCCCAAGCAGCGCGTCCACCAGCAGCGCGATGCGGCGATCGAGGCCGATGCTCAGGCGCACCACCGGCAGCAGGGTTCCTGGTTGCTCCCGCGACGGCCATCCCAGCAGGCGGCCGAGCGCGGCGATCGGCATGGGACCCGATTCCGTGGGCAGCAGGTCCCGGCCATCCGCGCGCCGGATGTCATCGCGGCCGATCCGATCCAGGCGTTCCACGCTTTCCATCGGTATCGCGATGGGGTGGCCGTTGACGCTGACCAGAATCACCCGCAGCATGGCGAGCGTTGGTGGGCATTCGAGCGTGAAAGTCGTGCCCTCGCCCTCGGCCCAGGTGACGTCCATTCGGCCGCGGATCGTTTCAATCGCCTCGCGCGCTGCGTCGAGCCCGACCCCGCGGCCCGAGATCTCGTTCGCCTCGCGCCGGGTGGAGATGCCGCCCTGGAACAGGGTCCGAACCAGTTGCTGCTCGTCGGCAGGCACGGGACGGCCGCGCCGCTCCAGCTGGCGCCGGACCGCATCCACGTCGATCCCCGCGCCATCATCGGCCACCGTGATAGTGAGCCGCTCACCCCGCAGGTGCGCCGCCACAGTTACCGTGCCGCCCGGCGCCTTGCCCCGTGCCACCCGCGCTTCGGGCAGCTCGATGCCGTGGTCGACGGCGTTCCGCACCAGGTGCAGCAGCGCCTCGCGAATGGTGTCGAGGACTCCCCGGTCGGCCTCCACGTCCGCGCCGACAATTTCGAGGCGCACGTCCTTGCCCGCCGCCTGCGCCAGGTCGCGCACGACCCGTGGCAGCAGGGCTACGGTATCGCTGAATCTTCCCATGCGGAGGTGGCGGAGTCGCTGGCCCAGCTCCTCCGTCACCTGCGACAGGCCCCGCGCGTCGTCGGCCACGGCTGTGGAGAGGCGGTCGGCCTGACGTGCCAGCGCATCCAGCTCCTGCTCCAGGTCCCCGGCCATCGACACAGTGACTGACCGGGTTCTCGTCCCCTTCCCGCTTGCTTTCCGCCACGTGTGCGCGCAACGGGCCGCCAGGTCGCGCAGCTCCCGCATCTGGTCCGCCCGCGAGTCGCTGCGGGCCGCAGCCGCCAGCAGCGCCTCGGAGGAAGCGAGGAGGTTGTCCATCTTGGCGACGTCCACGCGCATGCGCTCCGCCCGCGTGCCGGCGCTGGCTATCGACGCGGCGGCGGCAGACGGTTCCTCGACGGCGGGCGACGGCGCCAGAGCGGAAACGTTTGCCGGAGCGGCCAGCGGCAATGACGATTCACCGGCGGCCAGCTGGCGGGCGACGCGTGCGAGCGGTGACTCAGTAAGCGAGGTCCCGGCCTGGATGCGCCGCCCGGCATCGGCCAGCCCATCCACGGCCTCGAACAACAGGGCAAAATGCTCCGGCCCGAGCATGAGCTTCCCGTCACGGGCCTGCGCCAGGAGCGTCTCTAGCGCGTGGCAGCTCTCTTCCACCAGCGGGACGCCGGCAGCGCGGGCCGCACCCTTCAGGGTATGCGCGCCGCGAAACAGCGAGCGCAAGCGATCGGGGTCGCCCGGCTCCGCTTCGAGCGCAAGCAGGTCGGCGCTCATGCTGGCAGCCTGCTCCTGGAGTTCCAGGAGAAAGGTTGCCAGCAGTCGCGCCGAGAGCTCCTCGCGGTTCACGCCGGCTCCGGCACCCGGTGCACGCGATGGTTGCCATCGGTGCCGACCATGGTGGCGAGATGCGCGCCGATGCGGTTGAGGTCAGCGGCGGCCTGCTCGGCCTGGCGGGTAGAGGCGAGCGTCTGGTGGGTCGCTTCCTGGATGTTGCTCATGGCCTGGCGGATCTGCGTCATCCCGATGGCCTGCTGGCCAGCGGACGCCACGATCTGCGCCGCGGCCTGGGACGATTCCAGGATGGCGTCGGCCAGCGTGCGGATGGTCTCGCCCGCTTCGGTCACCTGCCGCACGCCCGCCGCCACGTGCTGGGTACCGCGCTCGGTGGTCATCACGGCGGTGCCGGTGGCACGCTGGATATCCGACAGGATCTGGCTCACCTGCACCGTCGCCTGCTTCGAGCGGGCAGCCAGGCTCCGCACCTCGCCCGCCACCACGGCAAAGCCGCGTCCCTGCTCGCCGGCGCGTGCCGCCTCAACCGCGGCGTTGAGCGCGAGCAGGTTGGTCTGCTCGGCGATTTCATTCACGGTGGAGATGATGTCGCCGATGGCCTGGGCCTGCTCCGCCAGCGCGAGGATGCTGTCGGCAATCGACTCAACCTGTTCCTTGACGCCGCTCATGGCCGCCACCGATTCCTCGACCGCCCGGCGACCCGCCTTGCCGATCTCCGCCGCCCGCTGCGCCGAGTCTGCGACGGCGCGGGCGCGCTCGGCGGCATGGTCGGCGGTCTGCGACACTTCGTCGACCGTGGCCGAGGTCTGCACCACCGCCGCCGAGGTCTCCCGCGCGCCCGCGGCCTGCTGGGTCGTCGCCGCCAGGATTTCCGCGGCGCTGGAGGCAAGCACGCCGGTGGTTTCCTTGAGCGGTCCGGTAATCGAGCGATTAAGCAGCCAGGCCGAGACCCCGCCTACCAGCAGCGCGAGGACGGCGGCGACCAGGATCAGCTGCTGCATGCGCCGCGCGGCGCGTTCCGCGTCGCCGGTTACCGTATCGCTCGTTGACCTGGTGATCTCGACCCCGCGCTCGACCACCTCGCGCACCGCAAGCCGCGCCGGATAGACGCGGTCCCGCCAGAACTGGCTCGCCTCCGCCCGCTTCCCCGCCTGCATGAGCGAGTCTGCGCGCAAGGACAGGGCGCGCCACTCCATCACGCGCGTCAGCGCCTCGCTCCAGGTCCGGTTGCCGCGGCCCACGTCGGTGGTGTCGCGAAGCTGTTCCAGCAACTGCTGGGCAGCGACGCCCGAGCTGTCGGCGGCACGCGCAAACTCGGGCCGGGGATCGAGGAGATATCGCAGGTGATGGAGTGTGGCCTCCTGCACCCCGGACTCGGCCTCCAGCGCAGTCTCCAGCACCGCCTGGCGCTGGCCCAGCGCGGTGCCGTAGGCACTGCGCGCGTTCCGGAGGGCCACAATGCCGACGACGGCCAGGATGACGACCAGCCCCAGGATCAGGGCGAAGCCCGCAACGATCCTCCAGCTCACCGTACGAGTCACAGCGGTGCTCCTTCCGTCAGGTGACGTATCAGTTCAGCAGCATCAAGGATGGAAATGGCGTCTGGTGTGATCCCACGCAGCCACGGCCGCTCGCCCTGGGTCCCTGCCGGCTGCAATGCACCCATTCGGATGTGCTGGAGATCCAGGATTTCGGTCACGACCACGCCGATCCGTCGGCGGCTGTCTCCAATCACGAGCATCGGCAGTGACTCGATCGCGTCACCAGTCACCTGGCCGCCAGCTTGCAGCATCAGGCGCAGGTCCGCGACCGTGAGCACGTCGCCGCGCCAGCCCGCAACACCGACCACCGGCGGCGCCACCCTCGGCAGCGGGGTCAGCCGGGCGCGCCCCAGCACTTCCCGCACGAACCGGGACTCCAGGCCAAACTGCTCGGCGCCCAGCCGGAAGGTGACGTGATCGACAGCGTCGCCCACGTCACCTGTCGCCGCTGGCCGAGCCAGCAGGCGGGCTCGCTCACGCAGCCGCTCCCTGACCTGTTCGGGCGATGCCACCATGGTTGCGCGGGCCTGCACTTCCTCGAGCCGGCGGCGAAGCTCGGCCCAGTCCACAGGCACGCGTGCGGCGTTCCGGCGCGATGGCGTCATGCTGCGTCGCCGATCAGCTGCAGTTGGATTCGCACAAACGCGGCGAGGCGGCTTGCTGCCTCGCCGCCTGATCCGGGCACTTCGTCCGAGGGTGACATGGCGGCAAGCAGCTCCTCTGCATTGCGAAAGGCGCGTCGCGCCCGCTCGCCCTCGCCGATCCGGATCAGCGCGCAGCCCAGCGCCAGGTGGGCCGGCACCAGCGCGCGGTCGAGGTAGAGCGCCCGCGCGGCAGCATCCGCGGCCTCGCGGAACAGCCCCGCGTCCGTGAGCAACAGCGAGTGGAGATAGTGCAGCTCGGCACACACCGGGTCCCGCTCCAGTGCTGCGGCGCAGAGCAGTCCCGCTTCCCTGAACCGCCCCGCGTCAGCCAGCATCCGCACCCGCTCCAGCGCTTGAGGCATCGGCGCAGGGACTTCGTGCGACGCGGGCGCGGGAGCCTGCGGCGCATCATCGGGTACTCGAGTGAGGGAGCTGGTGGGTGCCGCCAGTCGTGGCGGCTCCGGTACTGCGTAGGTTTGTGAACGTGAGAGCGGGACCGCCGGTTCCGCGACGATGCCGGCGTGACGTGATCGTTTCCGCTTCCGCCGGTAGGCGATGCCGGAGCCGGTCAGCACGGTCTCGCACTCGACGAGCGATCCAAGCGGCGGGTCGGCTCCACCCAGTAGCAGCCATCCGGCATCGCTCAGGCAGTCGAGCAGCGCCCGCGCCACCCGCGCCACCGCGCGAGGAGAGAAGTAGATGAGCACGTTGCGGCAGAGAATGAGGTCCATTCCTGCCATCTCGCTCCCGGGCTGCGCAAAGCGTGTGTCCGCAAGGTTCAGGTAGCGGAAGACCACGCTGCGCCGGAGCGTCGAGCCGAGCTCGAAACGCGACCCCTGCCGCTGGAAGTACGCCCGCTCCATCTGCTCCGAAGTGCCGCGGAGGGACCACCGCGTGTAGCGAGCCCGCCGGGCATGCGCCAGGCGATAACGAACGATATCGGTGCCAATGACGTGGGAATGTCCCGCGAGCCCGGCTTCGCGCAGGAGGATGGCCAGCGAATACGCTTCCTCGCCGGTGGCGCAGCCCGCACTCCACACGCGGATGGGCGCCTGGGGATGCGCTTGCGTCAGCGACGGCAGCACGACGTCGCGGATGAAATGGAACTGGGCCGGATCACGGAAGAAATACGATTCGCCGACGGTGAGATCGGCCATGACCTGGTCCAGTAACGCCTCGTCGGCGATGATGCTGTCGGCCCTCGCGTCCGTGCTCAGCCCGCCACCGGCACCGAGGCGCCGGATGATCGAGGCGGTGAGGCCGGCGCGCCGGTCGGCCGGGAGGGCCAGCCCGGCCCACTCGCCGACCCCGTCGAGTATCGCCTCTACTGCCTGCTGGCCGACAGTGCCCATTCAGGCCTCTACCGTCCGCACGGAAGCCGCCTGGAGCGCCCGATCCAGCGCGGCGGATTCGGCCTCGGTGAGGAAGGCATCGAGATCGGTCATGAGCACCATGCCGTCCGGCAGGCGGGCGACACCCGAAATGCGCCCGGCCCGGGGCAGCACGTCCAGGATGTCTTCCACCTCCGCCGGGTCTATCGCTGCGACATCCACCACCCGGTCCACCTGCAGCAGCACCGTACGGCCGTTGCAGGTTGCCATGATCAGGTGATGTGCAAGGTCCATCGGGGCCGGGCCAAGCCCGAACCGCCGACGGAGACTCACCACGGGACAGATCGTGCCACGCACGTCCACCACGCCCTCAATCACCCCGGGCGCGCCCGCGACAGCGGTGATCTCGACTGCGTGAAAAATTTCCAGGGTCGCGGGCACCGGCAGGCCGTAGCGCTGGTCCGCGAGGTCGAAGATGACTGCGTGCATTCAGGACACCACTGACGGCGTGTGCCACTCGGCGCGTGCATCGGCCTGGGCGTCTCGTGGTGGCGCGCTTGGGCGGCTGCGATCACGGAGCATTGCCGGACTCGCTGGCGCGGGAAGACATCAGCCGGAAGATCGGAGTATTGCGCGTACGATACGAAGTCAGCATCATGGAAACAAGTCACTCCGCCCGGGCACCCGACGCCCCTGGCTACGACCTTCCAGCCGATTGACTTCGTGCAGCGTATTGCGGGTCAGCGAGTTACGTTGGAATTCCGAACCCACGCGCGTCGCCCCCGAAAATTGCGCCCCTGAGCCAGAATGTCACGAATCTTGCCGGCTGTACTCTCTATCCGCAGCGGGGAGAGCGCAGCTGGAGCTGGGACCGCCTGAGAGCGAGATCCAGCTCATGCACGAGCCGACTTGCCGGGCACCCGCCACAACATTACGGGACGAATCGCACGCAAGTCGCCGGCGGCCTCACCCCGCAAGAACGAGACAGTAACCGCTAATTTTTTGACACCGGACGTCTCGATGCCTGAATGTCGCTATCCTGATGCCAGCATCCTGGTCGTGGACGATGATCCCGATGTCCTGCGAACGCTCGGTCGAATCCTGAAGCGCGCGGGATACGAACGGGTGACGACCTCGGGCGACACGTCGGCGGTGCTCGCCCTTGCAGAGGAAACCCAGCCCGACCTGGTCCTGCTCGATTACCACCTGCCGGGCCTGACTGGCGACACGCTCATGGAGGAGCTGCGCGCCGCCGCCGGCGCCCGGGCGTACCTTCCCGTCCTCATCATTTCCGGCGACGCCACGGCCACGGTGCGACAGCGGGCGCTTGCCGCCGGCGCAACCGACTTCGTGAACAAGCCTTTCGAGATCACCGAAGTACTGCTGCGCATCCAGAACCTGCTCGAGACCCGCTACCTCCACCGCGCCCTCGCCTCACAGAATGAGGAGCTCGAACTGCGAGTGCGGCAGCGGACCGCCGAGCTGGACGACGCGCATCTCGATGCGATCGAGCGGCTGGCCCTCGCGGCGGAGTACCGGGATGACGACACCGGACAGCACACGAGCCGAGTGGGTGAGGGCACCGCGGTGCTGGCGTCGGCAATGGGGTTTTCGGAAGAGGAGATCTACCTGCTGCGCCGTGCCGCACCACTGCACGACGTGGGGAAGATCGGCGTGCCCGACGCCATCCTGCGGAAGCCGGGCCCCCTGACAGATGCGGAATGGGCGCTCATGCGAGAGCACACCGTCATCGGCGCCCGGCTGCTCTCAGGCGGCCGGTCACGGCTGATGCAGCTGGCCGAGCAGATTGCGCGCTCCCATCACGAGCAGTGGGACGGCAACGGATATCCGGACCGGCTGGCAGGCGAGAAGATTCCCCTCGCTGGGCGCCTCGTCATGGTGGCCGACGTCTTTGATGCCCTGCTGTCCGACCGGGTCTATCGGCGTGCCTGGTCGCCGGAGGCGGTCCTCGATTACATCCGCGAGCACGCGGGCCAGCGATTCGATCCCCACATCGCCGCGCTGTGTCATCGGCCGGCGGTGCGGCGGGCCCTGCTCGCCACTCGCGAGTCGCACGTGCGTCCCGGACAGCGTGGGGCCGCGTCCCGGCCCGCCAATCGGCTGTCACTCCCGGCGGTGTTCCGGACCTGAGCGGCTCAGGCCGAGAGGTGCAGGGTCTTGATGTTGACGAATTCCCGGATGCCGTAGCTCCCCAGTTCCCGCCCGTAGCCCGACTCCTTGATCCCGCCAAAGGGGAGCCGGGGGTCCGAGGCCACCAGCCCATTCACGAAGGTGGCACCCGCTTCGAGTGCCAGCGCCACCCGCTCACCGCGCGCCAAGTCGCGAGTGAACACCGCGGCGCCCAACCCGAAGACCGAGTGATTGGCCAGCCGGATGGCGTCCGCTTCATCGTCGGCCGCGACGATGGCGGCGACCGGGCCGAACAGCTCCTCGTCAAACGCCGGCATGCCAGGCGTGACGCCCGTCAGCACGGTGGGCGGATAGAACGCTCCCGGGCCGCGCGGGACTTCGCCACCCAATGCCAGCGTCGCCCCGCGCTCCACGGACGTCATGACCTGCTGGTGCAACCCGTCCCGCAGGTCGTGCCGCGCCTGTGGCCCCAGGTCCGAGGCGGGATCGAGTGGGTCGCCCAGGCGCTTCGTTGCCATCAGCGCGACAAACTGCTCCGTGAATTTCTCCAGTACCTGCTTCACCACGATGAACCGCTTGGCCGCGATGCAGCTCTGCCCGCTGTTGATGAGC
>DASSOW010000371.1:0-5403 GCA_035700175.1 Gemmatimonadales bacterium
GCTGAAACTCCCGGCAAACAGCACCCGGTCGTCCTGGTCGAGGCCCTGCAGGGCCGGCACTGGTGCGCCGGAATAGCGAAACTCGCTGTCGTAATCGTCCTCGAGGATCACGGCATTTGCCGCGTGCGCCCATGCAAGAACCGCGAGCCGCCGGGCCAGGCTCATGGTCACGCCGAGAGGAAACTGGTGCGCGGGCGTGATGTACAGCATCCGGACGTGGCGCAGCAGCCGGGGCGGCAGGGTGACGCCTTCAGCATCGAGCGGCAGGCCAACGACCGTGGCACCCAGCGCCCGGAAAGCCAGCGCCGCGCCGTTGTAGCCGGGATCCTCCATGGCGACGCGGTCGCCTGGATCGAGCAGCAGCCGTGCGGCAAGGTCGAGCGCGTCCTGGACCCCTGACACGATGCAGACCTGATCGGCGGTGCAGCGGACGCCGCGGGCACCGGTGAGGTAGCCCGCGACCGCTTCACGGAGCGGGCGGTACCCCAGCGAGGGACACCCCATCAGCAGCTGCGTCGTCACCGAGCGCAGCCGCCGGCCCGCGACCTGGGCCCAGAGCGTGGCAGGCACCAGGTCAAGCGCCGGCTGGTTGGCGCGGGAGGCGCGAATGTGGAGCGGCGGTGTCCTGGGCCAGGTCGCCGTGCGTCGCGCCATTTCCGACAGCCGGATCCCGGCTCTCGCTCGGGAGCGGGCGCCATTCGGCCTGGGACGGGCCCGGATTCCCAGCAGCGCATCGGGCAGCACGTCATTCACGTACGTGCCCGACCCGGCCTTCCCCCGGACATATCCCTCCGCCCTCAGCTGTTCGAACGCCGAGACAACTGTTCCGCGGGACAGCTGGTACTGCCGGGCGAGATCGCGGGAGGCGGGCAGGCGAAAACCGGGAGCAAGCCGGCCATCGAGGATGGCCTGGCGGAGTGCGTCGTACAGCCAGCGGCCGGCGGTGGCGCCGGGCTCCCTGGGCGGGAGGGCAAGCGGGAAGGTGTCGGCCTGGCGGGACATGAAGTGGTACAGTCAAGATAGTATAAATGGCTCTGCTCGACAGGTCCACTTATCCGCATATTGCGCCCGTCTCAGACACGGCGGACGTAGCCATGGGCACGGAACTCAGCGCGGGGCGCAGATTGTTGACTGACTTGGGTCGGCGGTCGACAGTCGACGGCCAACACGCACGGCCGCGATTCCTTCGTCGCCTGCTGCACGCGCTCCTCGCTCACGCCGTGCCTGGAGACGGAGCGTGGGCTGCGGGACGCGACTCTCGTACGGGCAGAGCCATGGCCCTGCCCCTTCTCAAGTACGGGCAGAGCCATGGCCCTGCCCCTTCTCAAACCGGAACTCCATCATGACCGCACCAACCACCGAAGCGATGCCTGAACGCCTCCACTACGCCAAGACCTCCGCTGGCGCCTATCATGCCATGCTCGGCCTCGAGAAGTACCTCCATGAGTGCGGGCTGGAGGCGGCCCTCATTCACCTCGTCAAGATGCGCGCGTCGCAGATCAACAAGTGCGCCTACTGCCTCGACATGCACTCGAAGGACCTGCGCGCCATCGGCGAGACAGAACAGCGGATCTACACGCTCGAAGCGTGGCGGGAGTGCCCCTGGTACACCGACCGCGAACGCGCGGCGCTGGCCTGGACCGAGGCGGTGACGCTGATCGCCGACGGCCAGGCGCCGGACGAGGTCTACGAAGAGGTGAAGCCTCACTTCACCGAGAAGGAACTGGCCGACCTCACCGTCGCGATCGCGACGATCAATGCCTGGAACCGGCTCTCGATCTCGGGGCGGAGCACGCCGGGAACGTATGAAGTCAGGGGTTAGGGGATAGAGATTAGGGGTTAGGGGTTAGGGATTACGGTCGAGAGGCGAGTGCCCGTCCGTCCGCCCTAGTCCCTAACCCCTAATCGCCTAACTACTAATCCCCTCTCCTACTTCAAGAAGAGTAGCTCCCGATACGTCGGCAGGGGCCAGGTCTCCGCCGCCACGGTGGCCTCGAGCTGGTCGACCACGGCACGGAGGTCGTCCATCGCGGGCTTCACCTTGCGGGCGATCTCGGTAGCGTGCACCGCCGGATTGTCGCCCTCGTGCGCCAGTGCCTTTTCCAGCCGGGTGATCGCCGCCCGGAGTGAGGCGACCTGGGCCACGAACGCCACCAGCGCCGCGTGCTCCTCGTCGCAGGCCACCTCGGCCGCGAGGGTCGCGCCAACCGCCTCGGCCATCAGCGTCTGGTGCTGCAGCGCCGCCGGCAGGATCATCGAGCGCGCCAGCGCCACCATCGTCTCCGCCTCGATGGTCATCTGCTTCACGTACTTCTCGACCGCAATGTGCCAGCGGCTCTCCACCTCGGGCTTGGTGAGCACGTCGTACTTCTGGAACAGCGCTACGGTCTTGGGCGCCTTGAGCACCGGGAACGCCGCCACCGAGTCCTTGAGGGTCGGTAGGCCGCGCTTCTCGGCTTCCTTGTGCCACTTCTCCGAGTAGCCGTCGCCGTCGAAGATCACCCGCTTGTGGCTCTTGAGCACCTTCTTGAGGACACCAATCACCGCTTCCTGCTGCTTCGCAGCGCTGGGACGCTTGCCGGCCGCTTTCTCCAGTTCCGTGGCCACCCAGTCGAGCGACTCGGCGACGATGGTGTTCAGCACGGTGGCTGGCCAGGCGATGCTCTGGGATGAGCCCACCGCACGGAATTCAAACTTGTTGCCGGTGAAGGCAAAGGGCGACGTACGGTTGCGGTCACCCGAGTGGCGTGGCAGCTGCGGGAGCGTGCGAGCGCCGAGCTGCAGCGTGCCGCCCTGGATGGTGCGCTTGGGCAGCCCCTTCTCCACCTGCTCCAGGATGTCGCGCAGCATGTCGCCAAGAAAGATCGAGATGATGGCGGGCGGCGCCTCGTTGGCGCCGAGGCGGTGATCGTTTGCAGCCGAGGCGATGGTGGCGCGCAGCAGGTCGGCGTGGAGATCCACCGCGCGGATCATGGCGCAGAGGAACACCAGGAACTGCATGTTGGTATGTGCCGCGTCCTGCGGGTCGAGCAGGTTGACGCCGGTGTCGGTCGAGATGGACCAGTTCACGTGCTTGCCCGAGCCGTTCACGCCGGCAAAGGGCTTTTCGTGCAGCAGTGCGGTGAGCCCGTGGCGCGCTGCCACCCGCTTGATGGTCTCCATCAGCACCATCTGATGATCCGAGGCGACGTGCGCCGTCTCGAAGAGCGGCGCGATCTCGTACTGGCCCGGTGCCACTTCATTGTGCCGGGTCTTGACCGGCACGCCCATGCGGTAGAGGTCGGTCTCGACGTCCGCCATGAACGCGAGCACCCGCTGCGGGATGGTGCCGAAGTAGTGGTCCTCGAGCTGTTGGCCCTTGGGCGGCTTGGCGCCGAAGAGAGTGCGCTCGCAGGTGACCAGGTCGGGCCGGTTGAAGTAGAGGTCCCGGTCCACCAGGAAGTACTCCTGCTCAGGCCCGATGGTGGTGAGCACCCGCTTGACGCCGGCATCGGTGCCGAAGAAGCGCAGCACGCGGAGCGCCTGCTTCGAGAGCGCCTCCATGGAGCGGTGGAGCGGGAGCTTGGTATCGAGCGCCTCGCCGTTCCAGCTCACGAACGCCGTTGGAATGCAGAGCGTGACCGTCTTCTCGCCGCGCATGAGGAAGGCGGGACTGGTCGGATCCCACGCCGTGTAGCCACGCGCCTCGAACGTGGCGCGGAGCCCGCCGCTCGGGAAGCTTGACGCATCGGGCTCACCCTGGACCAGCTCGGCGCCCGAGAAGTTGAACATCATGCCGCCGTTGCCATCGGAAGCCACCAGCGAGTCGTGCTTTTCCGCCGTGAGACCGGTCAGGGGCTGGAACCAGTGGGTGTAGTGGGTGGCACCATTCTCGATGGCCCAGTCCTTCATGCTCGCGGCCACGACGTCGGCCACCTGGGGGTCGAGCGGTTCACCGTGTTCAATGGTCTGCATCAGGCTGCGGTACACCTCCTTGGGGAGGCGCTTCCGCATGATGCGGGTGGAGAAGACATCGGCACCGAAGAGACTGTCGAGGCGGGGGGAGGCTTCTGGGGCGGCGGCACTGGTGGCGGACACGGGCTCTCCTGACAGGAAAACGTTGTGGGCGGTCCGAAAATCAAGCGAAAAATGTAAAAGTGCACCCCATTTTGTGCAAGAAGTGCAATTTCGGGCTAACAGTGGTGCATTTTGGGGGCCAGAGGGACGGGGCGGACGGGGCGGACGGGGCGGACGAGGCGGACGAGGCGGACGAGGCGGACGAGGCTCACCCTCTGACGCCGGTCCGACCAGTCCGTCCCGTCCGTCCCGTCCGCCCACTATCTTCAACCATGCCAACGCCCTCCCCGCGCTTCCTCGGCGCCCATACCCCCAGTTCCGGCGGCATCGACATGGCCGCCCGGCGGGCCGGCAACGCCGGCATGACCGCGCTCCAGATCTTCACCACCATCCCCAAGTTCTACGGCGACAAGGCCGGGATTAAGCCGGAGCGGGTCGAGCGCTTCCGGGCGGCGCTCAAGGATGTGGGAATCGCGCCGCAACATGTGGTGGCCCATGCGGCGTATGTGCTCAACACCGCCACCCACGAAGAGGAGAAGTGGGTGCGCGCCGCCGCCGGCCTCGCCAAGGAGCTGGAGCGCTCCACCGCCCTGGGCATCGGGGCCTGCTGCTTTCATCCGGGTGCCGCGCGGGACGGCGACAAGGCCGCCGCCCTCGACCGGGTAGCGCGTGCCATCACGCAGGCACTTGAAACCGTCGAGGGTGATACCCGCGTCCTGATCGAGAACACCGCCGGCGCCGGCCTCACCATCGGCAAGACGCCGGAGGAGATCGGCGGGATCCTCGAGCGGGTCCCCAGAAAGCTCCGGAAGCGCACCGGCTATGGGCTCGACACCTGCCATCTCTTTGCCGCGGGGCACGACATCCACACCTCCGCAGAGACGCTGGGGCTGGTGCTCGACGCGTTCGAGGAGGCGACCGGCGAGACGCCGGGGTTCTTCCACCTGAACGACAGCGAGTTCCCCTTCGATTCCAATCGCGACCGGCATGCGCTGATCGGCGAGGGCGGCATCGGCGTCGAGCCGTTCCGCTGGCTGCTGCATGACAAGCGGAGCGCCGGCATCCCGCTCATTCTCGAGACGCCGCAGCAGGACACCGAGCCGGCCGTCACGGACGACAGCGCTGACCCGCTGGATGTGAAGATGATGAAGTTGCTGAAAGGGCTGATGTAGTCGCAGGTCGCAGGTCATACGACGTACGACCTGCGACCTGCGACCTGCGACCTGCGACCTGCGACCCGCGACCCGCGACCCGCGACCCGCGACCCGCGACCCGCGACCCGCGACCTGCGACCTGCGACCTGCGACCTGCGACCTGCGACCTGCGACCAATGACTGACCGCCGCCC
>DASSOW010000372.1:0-2155 GCA_035700175.1 Gemmatimonadales bacterium
GAGTCCACTATGCGGGTGCATTGCAATGGAAGTCTGGTACTCGACCGACAGGAGGACACGAAATGTTGAAAGGTTTCATGACCAGCGCACTGGCGGGCGCGTTTGCCGCCGGCCTGCTGATGGCGGCCCCCGGCACCGCAGAAGCACAACTCAAGGCGCCTCCGGGTGGCGCATACAAGAACGTCAGCACCCTCGTGGCGCTGCCGAACTTCGTGCCGGGCCTGGGCGTGCTGTACGTCGTACCGTCCACCCTGCCGGCCGGCCCGTTCCTGGCCTACGACCACCAGGGCAACCTGGTCAGCTCGATCTACATGATCCCGCTGAAGGACATGAACGATCACAAGGCGTTCGCCAGCCTCGGCGCCGGGCACCAGAAGGTGGATCACGTGGACATCATGTACAATGCCGGCCACCCGGGCGTCGCTGAGCCGCATTATCACGTCATCGTGTGGTATGTGTCGGCCAGGCGTGCTGCGGAGCTGAGCAAGTGACCTCGGCATCGCGTCGCGACTTCCTCAGGGCCGGCGGGCTCACCCTCGCCGCCCTGGGGCTCGCCTCGCGGGACGCGGCGGCCGGCGTCCTGTCGCGCTTCACCAGGCCGGGGGTCCGGGCGCCGCTCGAGATCATCGAGATGCGGAGCGATGACGCCGGATCGGAAGTCTGGTTCGACCCCATCGGAGTCCACGTGGACCCCGGCACCACGATCCGCTGGATCGTGCGCCAGAACGTCCACACGACCACCGCGTACCATCCGCGCAACGGGAAGCACCCGCTCCGGATCCCCGAACGGGCCCAGCCGTGGGATTCGGGGTACCTCGTCAATCCCGGTGACCACTTCGACGTGACGCTCACGGTGCCGGGTGTGTACGACTACTACTGCATGCCCCACGAGGGCGCCGGCATGGTGGGCCGCATTGTCGTCGGCAGGGTCGCGGCGGATGCGGCGAAGCCGTTCGGCTATTGGGCCGGCAAGCCCGGCACCGAGGGGTGGCTGCAGGTGCCGGAAGCGGCCCGCAAGGCCTTTCCGTCGGTCGCCAGTATCCTGGCATCGAAGCGCGTCCACGTGGCGCGGCGGAAGGACTAGGCCGCCATGGGCAGCGAGAGCACGACGATCGTCCAGCGGCTGGCGCGATTCGCGGTGCGCGCGTCGTGGGATGACCTGCCGGCGCCGGCGCGCGAGCAGCTCAGGATCCGGGTGCTCGACAGCATTGCCTGCGCGCTTGGCGCCCGCGGTGCGGAGCCCGTCCGCATGGTGCGCTCCCTGGTCGAGGAACTCGACGGCACCGGCCCGTGCTCGCTCATTGGCGGCGGGACGGCCGGCCCTGACCGTGCCGCCCTCTACAACTCCGCGCTGGTGCGCTACCTCGACTTCAATGACAGCTATCTCGCCAGGGGCGAGACCTGCCATCCGAGCGACAACCTCGGCGCCGTGCTCGCCGCGGCGGAGTACGCCGGCGCCTCGGGCCGCGACTTCCTTGCCGCCCTTGCCCTCGCCTATCAGGTGCAATGCCGGCTGAGCGACGCGGCTCCGGTGCGTGATGCCGGCTTCGATCACGTTACGCAGGGGGCGTATGCGGTCGCCGCCGGCTGCGCCCGGGCACTGGGGCTGAATACCGACCGCACCGCCAATGCGATCGCCATCGCCGGCACCGCGTTCAATGCGTTGCGGGTCACGCGCACCGGCCACCTCTCGCACTGGAAGGGCCTGGCCTATCCCGGCATGGCCGGGTCGGTGCTCGGCACCACGCTGCTCGCGGCACGCGGCATCACCGGCCCCCTCGAGGTGTTCGAGGGCGACAAGGGGTTCATGGACGCCGTGTCGGGGTACTTCGAGCTGGACTGGGAGCACGAGAGGCTGGACCGGGTCTCGAACACGATCCTGAAGACGTACAACGCGGAGATTCACTCGCAGAGCGTGCTCGACGCAGTGCTCGGCCTCCGGAGCGAAGCGCGCCTGACCGGCGCCGACGTGGCCCGGGTCGAGGTGGATGTCTTCGACGTCGCGTACCGGATCATCGGCGGCGGCGAGGAGGGGGACAAGACCATCGTCCGCTCGAAGGAAGAGGCCGATCACAGTCTCCCCTATCTCGTGGCGGTGGCGCTGCTGGACGGCCAGGTGCTGCCGGCGCAGTTCCGTCCGGAGCGGATCGTGGCG
>DASSOW010000373.1:0-6470 GCA_035700175.1 Gemmatimonadales bacterium
TTGGCTTGTCAATCAACGTCTTAGGACCCCAGGAGGCCGGGGATGACGCCGAGCCCGGCGCGTCAGGACATCGCTGAACTGCAGTACGCGAGCGGGGCAGCGTCAGTCACTGCTGATGACGCGCCCGCCGAGTCAGCGCCGCCTGGCTCGACTGCGAACGGTCGCCACGACTCCACGGACACGTCCATTCCGCTCGACGCCGAGCACCTCGCGCTCCGGCTCGGTCTGCAGCGCCGTGCTTCCTCCAACATCCGCCGTCATCTCCGGCGCCACCTGCGTCGCGTCTCGGTACTGCTGGTCTCCGACTTCGCGGCGGTGGCCGGGCTGGATCTGTTGCTCACCAGCCTGCACGCGGGCGGGATGGACTTCCTGGGCGACATCTTCCGTCTGCCGATTGCCACGCCGCGCTTCATCGTAGCGCTGGCGATCGGACTGTACGTGGCTGGGAACTATGCGAGCGGGGATGACCGCCGCAGTGTGCATCGGCTGCTCTACGGAGTGTCGCTCGCCACGCTGCTGGAAATCTGGACGGTGGTCTGGGCCGGTGGTGTCACGCAGGGCGTGATGGTGTTGATCGCGACGGCGTTCGTGGTCTGGGCGACGCTGGTGCTCGAGCGCTTGGCGGTAGACCGGCTGGTGCATGTGTTCGCTCCCGGCCCCAAACACGCCGCGCGCACCATCTTTGTCGGCCCCGCCGAGATGTGCCGGGAAGCCGCGGCATACCCGGCGCTGAGCATAGCCAGCGAGTTTTCCCCATTGGGATTTCTCGATGTGCGCCATCCGGCTTCGCCCGACGCGCTTGGCAGTGTCGATGACCTCGCCCGAACGCTGCATGACCTCCGGGTGGAAACGGTTGTGGTCTGCGGCTACCTCTCGGACCTGCAGTTGCAGGCGCTGGTGAGCGTGGCGCTGGCAGCGGGGTGCCACATCCTGACGGTACCACGTGCTATCGACGTGGCCGGGGTGCACCCGACCGTCATCTGGTCACACGGCATGCCGCTGATGGAGCTGTCGGCGCCAGCGCTGCGGGGCCAGCAGCGCCTGCTCAAGCGCGTGATCGACGTGACCGGCGCACTGGTTGGCCTCGTGTTCGCCGCGCCGGTCATGCTGGCCGCCGCCGTGGCGATCAAGCTGGACTCAGCCGGTCCCGTCTTCTTCCGGCAGGTGCGAGTCGGCGTGGGGGGCCGGCGCTTCAAGGTGTGGAAGTTCCGCACCATGACGCACAATGCGCCTGACACGCTGCACCGGGAATACATGACACGTATGCTGGGGGGTGATGAGGAGTCGGCCCTCCATCGCGACAGCAACGGCCGGCCGATCTTCAAGATGACCCAGGATCCTCGCGTAACCCGCGTCGGTCGTTTCCTGCGGAAGTCGTCACTGGACGAGCTGCCGCAGTTCTTCAACGTGCTTCGGGGGGAAATGAGCCTGGTTGGACCGCGGCCGCCCGTGCCCTATGAGTTCGAGGCCTATGACCACTGGCAGTATGACCGGATGCAGGTGCGGCCGGGCATCACCGGGCTGTGGCAGGTTTCGGGTCGGAGCCGTCTTTCCTACCGGCAGATGTGCGAGCTCGACCTCGACTATGTCCGCCGCTGGAGCGTGTGGCTGGACCTCCGGATCCTGCTCCGCACCATCCCCGTGGTCCTGTTCAACTCAGGTCGCGCTGTTTGACCCGACGCGCGCCGCCCGCCGTTCCGTCGTTCAGCAACTCCTCGTAGATGGATTGCAGCCGCGCAGCCTCCCTTGGCCAGGTGAGGTCGGCGATTGCCTGCTGGGCGGCCCGTGCCTGGGCCATTCGTTCCTCGGCGCTCAAGTTACGGAAGTCCGCGACGGCACGGGCCGCGTCGGCGACGTCGCCTGGCGTGAAGTAGGTAGCACACGTCTCCGGGAAGTAGCGCAGGTAGGTTGGGATGCGTGGAGCAATCAGTGGAATGCCGAGATGGACGTACTCCAGCAGCTTCGTGGAGAGCGAATACCGCGTCATCGCGTCGAGACGGGTGGGGAGGAAGCCGGCATGATAGCTCGGCAACGCACGCCGGAGGGCGTGATGCGACACCGCGCCATGCAGTCGTACGGCAGAACCGAGCGCCAGGTGCGCGATCTGCTGTTCCAGCGCTGCGGTCATCGGCCCACTGCCGAAGATGTCATAGGTGACATCGAGCCCTTCGGCCCGTGCGGCAGCAATGGCCTCCACCGCGAGATCCAGCCCGTACATCGGGGTAAGCGTGCCGTGGTAGGCCAGCCGGAGGGTCGAGTCCACGACGCCGCTGGTCAGCGACTGCGGACCGAGGTCGGCAGGGTTGGTGAGGTTGTGGATCACCACGATCCGCTCATCGGGGCGTGCGCGGCGGCTGGCGAGGAGCACTTCGATCTCGCGGTTCACCGTAAGCGTGACGTCGGCGAACCGGCGGGACCAGCGCTCGATGCCGGTGGCAAAGGGCGCCGCGAGCGGCCCGAGGCGCGAGCCAAGTTTGGTTCGGGTGAATTCGGGGAAGATCTCGTGCAGGTCCAGGATGACCCGGGCGCCCAGTTGGCGCGCCGGCCCGGCGGCAGCGACGAGAAAGTCGGGCAGCGAGTGGACGTGAACTACACGCGCGTGGCGGAAGCGGGGGTCCCGGCGCATGAGCGCGTGGGCGCGCGCCAGGAAGTTCGTATATTCCAGCACGTAACTGCCCAGCGAGCCGCGTCGGCGCTGGCCCGGGAGGCGGATGATCGCCACGCCTTGATAGTGGCCAACGGGCCGGGGATCCAGCCCGTCCTGCAGGGCGATGACTGCTACGCGCGCGCCCGTGGCGGCGGCGACCAGCGCCTCGCGACGAGGACGCGCATCGTCAGGGAACTGGGTTTGGGCGATGTGGACGATATCAAATGGGCGCACTGGTGCTCGCGGGATGGGGAGACAATGGCAAAAGTAAGCGTTCGGAGGCCCGGCCAGGACCGGTGCAGCGGCACGCGCTGCAGGACGGGATATTCGTCGAGTCTTTACCTGCGTTGTCGCAACTAACGCTGGGGCGGGTCTCGCCAGCGGCCGATGGAGCCGGCGCAGACGCATGGCCCGAATTCCGTGTGGTCATACTCACGCGAAGCACCCGGCATGCCGCGCTGATCCTCGAGGCACTGCGCCTTTCCGGGCTGCAGTGCCACGGCGTGCTGATTGAAAGGAGCGCCACCGGTGCGTTGCTCCGGCGGACACGCGACATGTGGCGCCGCAGGGGTTGGCGGCCAACCGTCCAGGCGATGTTCCGTCAGCTTTGGAGCCGCCTGAACGGGGACGCAGAGAAGTGGGAGGCAATCTGCCGCCAATGGGTCCGGGCAGGCGGCGTGATTCCTTCGGCTGACCTGACGGGAGAGGATAGCGTAGAAAGGCTGCGCGAGCTGCGGCCCGATGTGACGGTGCTCGCCGGCACGCCACTGCTGCCCGCAAGTGTCCTGGAGGTGGCGCGCCTCGGAACGCTGAACGTGCATCCTGGCCTGCTTCCAAGGTATCGCGGCGTCGATGTCGTTGCACACGCAATCCTGAACGGGGATCCGGTCGGCGCAACGGTCCATTTTGTTGACGCCGGGATCGATACCGGGCGGATCATCTCGCGCATCCGGGTGAGCCCCGGCCCGCTGGACACTCTTGCTTCATTGCAGAAGCGAGTGGATCGGGCGGGCGCGGAAGAACTGGCTCACGTGGTCTCGCGTCTGGTGCACGGAGAGCGCATTGAGGGTGAGGTCCAATCCTCCCGCTTTCCGCTGTGCCGGTGGCTCTCGCCTGACGCGCGACGCAGGGCGGAAGCGCGCTTGCGGGGTGGCGGGTGAGGGAACTGCTCTGGGTGCTCGAAGCGCCCACGCCACTTCGGTGCTATGCCGCCGAGCTGCTGACGGAATGGATCGGCTTGCGAGCCCGCATCCTCCCTGCAGTTCCCGACGGCCAGACTCCGTGCGTGCTGCACGGCCTCGACTGGAGCGGTTCGGCACCCCGCCTTCGCATCCCGAACAGGCCCGATAGCGTCCCGGCCACGGCGGTCACTTGGCAGTGGGCGGGCCGGGCCGGCGAGCTAAGTGCCGACATCGTGAACGGCACCGCGGCGCTCCTTACCGATGAGCCGAACCGGGCCTTGCCGGACGACGCTTATGATCGTCACGGGAGGTTGTGGGGATGCCGGAGCACCGCCGGCCTCGATGGTGTGGCAGACCCCTTGATCAACCGTTATGCAGCGGCGCTCCGCGCGGCGCTGCCCGCGCTGGGCGCCTACGAGGCGGAGCCCACATGGCCGGTGGGCTATACGGCCTGCGTTGCCTTGTCACATGACGTGGATCGGCCGGACAAGTATGCGGGGTGGCGGGCCCTTCGCCGGGGGCGTCTTCCGGCGCCGCGCCTCGTCCCGTGGTTCGCCGCGCGGGCCGGATATGAACTGGTGCAGCGCGGCCGGGACACTCGGCCGGAGGAATTCTGGTTGTTTGACGACATTCTCCAGTTCGAGGCGGAGGCCGGCGTCCGATCCACCTTCCTGTTCGCGGTGATGCCGGCATACGGCGCCTATGGGTCCCGCCACGATGTGCTTTATGATGCTGCCTGGCCAGACGTGTCCGGCGCGGCTCGCGGCATTGTGCAGGCCGGATGGGAAGTGGGACTGCACGCCAGTTATAACGCGTACCAGCGTGCGAGCCGATTTGCAGAGGAGAAGCAACGGCTGGAGAGCTTGGCCGGAGTGCCTGCCCGGGGCCTGCGCCACCACTTCTGGCATGTCGGACCGGACGTCGCTGCGACGCTGCGCGCACATGAGGATGCCGGCTTCCAGTACGATTCCTCACTGGCGTTCAACGATGTGGTTGGCCTCCGGCGCGGTATTGCCTTGCCGTACCGTCCGTGGGACAGCGCCCGCCAGCGCCCGCTGAAAACCTGGCAGCTGCCGGTCCTGGCACTCGACAGTGCTGCCTGTGGCGGCCGATCGGTGGAGGAAGCAGTGGAGCATGTCTGGCGCGCACTCGAGGGCATCCTCGCCGTAGGTGGCCTCGCCGCGCTTGACTGGCATGTACGTTGTTCGTTGCCGCTCACACGTCGCTACGCGGCCTGGGGCACTATCTATCAATCGCTGGTGGAACGGCTGGCGGCTCGTTCGGACGTCTGGGTGACGAACCTGGGCGCGGTCGCGGAGTGGGCCCAGCGCAGGGTTGACCGCATCCGCCTGTCGCCGAGAACGGGGCCGTTCGTCGCGGGCTGACCTGAGCAAGGGACGGCGACCGAGTATGCGTTACGTTCTGATAAGCGGACTGAGACGCGTGCCAGTTGTTGGATTGGCGAGTGCAGGCGACGGATTTCACGGGAGGGCCTGGCAACTGGGAACAATCCACGCGTCGGAGAAGCAGGGGGGGGCTGCGGCCGCACTTGCCGCTGGCTGCCGCCCCATCCGGGTGCTGACTGTCACCAACATGTGGCCGCGTCCCGAGCGACCTGGCTTCGGCACTTTTGTCCACTCCCAAGTGGCATCGCTGGCCGACCATGCGGTCGAGACCGAAGTGCATGTCATCCCGGGCGATCGCAGCGCGGCGGCCTATTTCTCCGCCCGGCGGGCGATTTCGCGTGCCGTGCGCCAATGGCGCCCAGTCCTCGTGCATGCCCATTTCGGACTTTCGGGGTGGAGCGTGGGTCACCAGCAGGTACCGCTCGTGCTGTCGGTGTGCGGAGACGACCTGCTGGGCGCAGTGAATGACGCCGGCACCGCCACGCTCAAGTCGCGCGTGATGACGACGATGACACGAGCGGCAGCCCGCCGCGCTGCAGCAATTATCTGCAAGTCCCCGAACCTGCGGGACGCCCTGCCCGAAGCACTGCAGTCCCGCGCCGTAGTGATTCCCAACGGGGTGGACCTGCGCCTTTTCCGTCCGGGTAGCCGCCATGCCGCCCGTGCGCAACTCGGGCTGGATCCAACTGCAGAGTACGTGCTCTTTCCACACGACCACCGGCAACCAGTACAGAAGCGGTTTTGCCTGGCCGACGCCGCCATGACGCGCCTGCGCGAATTGCGGCCCCACGCGCGGCTGCTACATGTCAGTGGTGAACCCGCTGCGAGGATGCCCGACTACTATCGCGCTGCCAATTGCCTGCTGCTAACGTCCCGCTCCGAGGGCTCGCCGAATACCGTCAAGGAGGCACTGGCCTCCAATATCCCGGTGGTAAGTGTGGACGTTGGCGACGTGGCGCAGTGGCTCGCGCGGTGCCAGAACTGTCGCCTCGTGGACGCGGACGCCGAGGCGCTGGCGCTGGCGCTGAACGAGATACTTGCACGAGACGAGCCGGCCGGCGCGGAGGCGGTCCTGGCCGATATTGATCTTGCGGCAGTCGCACGCCGCATTCGAGCCGTCTACGACCACGTCCTTGACGGTTTCGTGCCCGCATGAAGCCGGTCCTCGCCCTCTGCTATGGCACCCGCCCACAAACCATCAAGGCGAGCGTGTTGCGCCGAGCGCTGGCGGCGGCG
>DASSOW010000374.1:0-3656 GCA_035700175.1 Gemmatimonadales bacterium
CTACGAGAAGCTCGGCTTCAACTGCCGCGGCGGCCAGGCGGCAGGACCGCTCGAGCTGTTCTACGAGCGCGAGCTGTGACCTGCGCCCGCCCCGGGGTTCCAGTCAACTCCCACGCAATTCACCACCGGCCGGACGAGCTCCACCATCGCCGCATTGAACTTGTCCGCCTCGTCGGCGAAGACCTCGTGGCCCGAGTGCTCGAACCAGACGAGCTGCTTCCGTGGCGCCGTCAGGCTGTCCAGCCACTCGGCCGCAAGCACGCTCGGCACGTTCCAGTCATGGCGGCCCAGCAGCAGCGTCACCGGCACCTTGAGCTGCCGCACGCCGGTCAGGTCGGTATTGAAGAGATCGCCCTCGAGATGCTCGACGGAAAACTCGAAACCACGATCCCAGTTGTAAGCGGCGTAGTCGGGGTACCGCTTCATGGCCGCCTCGACCGCCTGGTTGCTCGCGGGCTGATACGTCGCGCCGTGATATTGCTCCAGGAGTCCATGCATCACGATGAAGCACGCCATGTCGCCATGGCACTGTGTCGGCTTCTCCCGGGCAAGGTCGGCGAGCACGCGAAGGCCGGCGGTATCGCCCGCCGCCTGCATCTGGCCACGCAGCCACTCCCGGGAGACTGAGACCCCGCGACGTACATTCACCACCTGGCCGGTGCCGATATACCCGGCATAATCCTCCGGGTACTCCTGCACCAGCCGGACGCCGATGATACTGCCCCAGGAAAACCCGGCGAGATAGATCTTCTGCTGGTGAAAGCGCTTCTGGAGATACCTGGTGAGTTCATGACCGTCGGCCACGATCTGGTCGAGCGTCACGTTGCCAGGCGTCGAGTCGCGCAGGTAGGAGAGCCCTGCCCCGCGCTGGTCCCAGCTCACCAGCGTGACGCCAGTCGGCAGGTCGGCATTCAGCGCCCGCAGCATGGGCGTCTGCGGCCAGCCGGGACCACCGTGGATGAACAAGAGCACCGGCTGGCGGGCCGACGCCGAGGTGATCTCGACGTACTGCGGTGACCCGCCAAGGGTGAGATAGGTGTGCTCGGCGATGGCATCGGCCGGCGCCGCCTTCTTGGCGGGCGAGCCGTTCCCGCATCCGAGCAGAAGGACAGTCCATAGTGACAGCAGTCGGAGCTTCATCGAGTTGACCCGGGCTGGGGAAGCGCAAGCGTAGCTTAACGAAGCAGCCATCCCGCCAGCGAGTCAAATGCGCCCTGCTAGGACGCCGCCTGCAGAGCGCCCACGTGCCGGTACGTGTTCATCAGGATGCCAGTTGCCGTGGCCTTGCTGCCGACGAACGCGAGCTCCCGCGCAGCGAGCCGGTCCGCAAGAAGTCGCTTGCCTCGCCCCAGCACCACGGGATAAACCAGCAGCACCAGTTCATCAACCAGTCCCTGGTCGAGCAGCACCGAGGTGAGCGTCGAACTTCCCCACACGATCAAGTTGGGACCGTCCATGGTCTTGATGGCGCGGATCCCGGCCGCGATATCCTCGCCCAGGGTCTCTGCCGGACCCCAGCGCAGGCTGTCGGGACGGTGGGTCGCCACGTGCTTGGTCGCCGAGTTGAGCCCGTCGGCGATAGGGCCGCTCTGGTTGGGCCAGTAACCGGCAAAGATGTCGTACGTGCGACGACCCAGCAGCAGATCGAAACGTTCGCCCTGGGCTTCCGCCACAAGCTGGGCGCCGGCCGGGCTCCGGTACGGGCCGGTCCAATCGCCGTACGGGAAGTCGCCGTCGCGGTCGCCGCCGTGCTGGATCACTCCATCCAGCGAGATGTGCTCAAAGATCCTGACCGTTCGCATCGGATGCCTCCGTCCATGGGTTGAAGAGTGCCCAACCCAGCGACGAATGACGTGCACGGAAATCGACAGGGCACCGTCTGCCCAGTTATTTCGCACGCAACCGGGAGCGGAGCGACCAGTGCTCGCACTACAACCAGCGGCGCACCTGCTGGCGATAGTGCCGGTATTCCTCGCCGAACCGATGTTCCAGGTATCGTTCCTCCCGGCCAATGACTCCACAGCGAACGATGAGCAGGGCGGGCACGAGGGCGAGCAAGGTCCATGGAGCGCCGACCAGGAGCGCGAGGCCGGGCGTGAGCAGGGCCTGGCCGACGTAGTCGGGATTGCGACTGAAACGATAGGGGCCCCCACCACCAGCTGGCGGGTTCCGCTCGATGGGGTGACGGGCGTGCCGGCTCGGCCAAACAATCGCGTCACCGGCGGCGGGGCGATGACGCCGGCGGTGTCAGGATGGTGCGTCGCGTCAGCCTTGCCCATGCGGCCTTGCAGCGCGGGTCAAGGGCGCAAGCGTCCGAATCAGGTGTGCGGCAGCGGCGACCAGGTCAGCATTGTCGCGTGCCGCGCTCCCGTCGGGAAGCCGGGTGATGTCCTCCAGGCCGGTACGGATGCCGTGCCCGCGCTCGAGCGCTCGGCGATTCACCGGCCAGCAGCCCGCGTCATAGCCATGGTGGACCTGCTCCAGCCTGATATCGGCGGCTGCCACAATGTCTTCCATTACCGCGGCGTGCTGGACGGCGACCGCGGGGTCGGCATCCAGCGGCTCGATCAGCACCCGGCGACACCGGGGCGCCAAGCCGGAACGGACGAACGCTCGTGCGTCGTCGGCGGTGAGCAGCCCAGCCTCAATGCCCACGCCGCGCGAGAGCAGCAACTCACACAACTCACGGATCCCCGGTTCGCCCTGGTTGGCAGACACCAGGTCTGGCAGCTCCTCCCACGCCTCGATCATGCGGAGGCGCACGCCAGGATCGGGCACGATCGTGGCCGATGTGGTCAGGGAAATCGGGATGCCAGGGCAGAGCGCCCGAATAGCACGCAGCACGATTGCGCACGCAGTGCCGTCAAGTGTCTCCCGGCCCGCATCGTCGAACGCGTGCACGTGCACCGAGTGCGCGCCGGCCTCGACCGCCGAGCGCGCCGCGTTCGCGATCGCCGCCGGCGTGCGAGGCGCTGCCGGGTGGATCCGGTCACCATTGAGCGCAGCCTGCAGGAAGGTTGACACGTGAGTCTGCACTTTCTCCTTGACCTGGCGCCCGCGGTCATGAAGAGAGAGACAGGCGCTCTGCTGCGAAGGAGCTGAGCGCTATTGCTCAAACCGCCAAACGCCCGCCGTATTACGGTTGTCGTCCGAATAGCCACCGGTGATCAGCACCTCGCCGCCGTGCAGGGGCGCGACGGCGGCAAAACGATAGGCATCAGGCAGCCGGCCGGCGACTTCATGGAAGGTCCCGCCTGGAACATCAAGCAGCTCCGCCAAGCTGGCGCCCGAGGTGACCAGGACATTCCCATCGGCAAGCAGCACCGACGTGCCGGCAATCTTGTACCGCGGGTTCGCCATGGAAGGTCCGCGGTCAAAGATGCCGGTGCGAGGATCGTAGAGCTCGGTGGTCGAGAAATAATTGCGATCGGTGCGGTCGGCACCACCAATCACCAGCACTCGGCCGTCGGCGAGCCCGACGGCATCGTGCTTGTGGCGGGCCGTCCCGAGCGTGCCGGCAGGCTCAAACTTGCGGGTGTCGGAAGAGAAGATTTCCGAGCTCGCATACACCTTCATGTTCTGGCGTCGCCCGGCATGACCGCCCACGATCAGCACGCGACCGTCTGCCAGCATGGTGGCAGTGTGGCTCTCGCGTG
>DASSOW010000375.1:0-3973 GCA_035700175.1 Gemmatimonadales bacterium
TGCCAGTTGGGATTCGCGGCAGCAGCTAGGTCGGGCAATCCGGATACCCATCCGGGCTCCGGGGCATGATCCAGAACGAGTACCACTCGGAATCAGTGGCAAGATCGCCAAAGCCGAGCGTATCGAGGCCCGCGGGGCGTGCCTGATCCAGCCCCAGCGGATGCACAATGACGCCGAGCTCGCGCAGGAATCGCAGCGTCTCGAATGCCTGGCCAGCCCTCAGATACCCGCACCGCCCCCCGTTCACCGATTCGCCATACATTTCGATGGGGCCATCGAACGGCCATGGCACCCCGCTCACGCTCACCGCACCAGTGCCGTCCGACGGGATGTCTATCCGCGGTTCGAGCCAGAGCATGTAGCTGTCGCTGACGTATGGGCGCGCAACGGGGTCGGACCATGCCGATTCGCCAAGCCAGGCTTCCACCTCGGTGAGGCGATGCGCCAGCTCATCGAGGGTCTTGCGTTCCGGCGACGCCACCCAGTAGCTCGCCTCCTCCTCATCGCCCTGCCAATTGGTGGCGTTCACGACGACCGCGTTCGAACCAGCACCGATGACGAACGAGTTGCTACAGACCCCGTGACCTGGCGGCTCCGGTGTGCCGGGCAGTCGCTGGAGGCGGTATTCGGCGCTCTGCTGCAGCGCCGGGAGGGAGAGGACATCGCGCTGGAACTGGGCCAGCCCTGACGGACTCAGCTGGCGGACGGCAATCTTGCCGTCGTTTTCGCCGAGCGTTCCGCCACCGAGCCAATAGACGACCCGGCCATCTGCCGTGACCGTCACATCGGCTGGCAAATCCGTGGAGGCATATGAGCGCGGGGTTATCTCGCACCCCCGCTCGAAGCGCAGTAGCACGTCTTTCATGGGTGCCTGGACGGGGACGGCCTGCAGCCACGGCTCGGCGTCGCGCCCCGCGGCCACCCAGCCCTGGACGTTGTCGAGGTCAACCAGCTCGTACCACGCGTAGCCGTCTGCGTCGGCGGGACCCGAGCTGACCCGCAGGACCGCTCCCCGATCGAGCGTCTGCATGACCTGGGCGCTCGTTCTGGCGGACACTCGCATCCGCAGCCCGTCTACAAGCACCTGCATCAGTGCAGCGTCTGGATCTGGTCGGGCGGTTGGCTGAGGAGAAGCGGATTCAGCCGATAACGACGACGTAAGAGCCGACCCCGTGACGGAAGCCGCGGCTCCAGTCCTCGGGCGCCCTCCGATCACGCCCAGCGAAAGCCCGACCGCAACGCCAGCCACGAGGACAGCGGCGACGAGTCCCGCCACCAGCAGACGCGGCTGCGCGGCCAAGGCCATCAGCATTCTCCCCGACGGTACCTGGCATCGGGCCTGGGCAGGTCGATCGTGATGGCAGGCGGGCTTGTTGCGCCGTTTTCCCAGGTCAGTTCGGTCAGAGGGTGGCCAACCAGGACCTCGAACTCGAGCTCTCCTCGGCGCCGTTCCCCGGGACCCAGAGAGCCGTCCCTCAGTGGCGTGGTGAGGTTGATGCCGTAGCCGGGTCCGACGAACAGCGACGGATAGACGAAGGCGTCACGATCCACCGCACTGAACTGTCCGGAAGAGAAGTACAGGTCGATGTCCGCATCGGAGGTGTTGGTGAGTTCCACGCACGCCGCCACGAACGACGATACCCGGCGCACCCAGAAGGCCTTCAGGGTGGCTGTGGGCGCTGGTCCAAGGGGCGGGTTGAGCAGCTGGTCCACCTGCTCCTGCAGAGCGAGCTTCTCGGCCTGGATCTGCTCCATCTGCGCCGCATCGGCCTCTGCCCGCTCCGTCAGCGCCGTGACCTGTGCGTTCAATCCATCGATCACGGCCGCCTGGTCCGAGGCGGCTGCGCGGAGTTCGCCGACCGTTGCGGCGTGGGCGCTCGCCTGGGCGCGGAGCTCCGCGAGCTGGTTGTCGCGGTCCTCCAGGGCGCCCTGGTTGCTGGTGACCTGCGCGGTGACGCCGCTCGCGATCGCCGCGGCAACGATCGCTACCGCCACCGCAATCAGGATCGACCGTTGCGTGCCGCCGCTGCCGGAGTCACCTGCATCGGGCTCAATGTCGGAATGGGAATCGGCTGCGCTCACGCTTGGATCCTCCTCAGTCGGGTGTGCCATACAGCTCGGCAGAAGTCGGTGCGTCAGGATTTCCGCCAACGACCAGCACGGTCCCGTCTGCCAGCAGGGCGGCCGCATGGCCGCTCCGAGCATCAGGCATGCTCGCGGCAGGGCTCCAGGTCCCGCTCCCCGGGTTGAACAGCTCAGCGGTGGCAAGCTCGGCCCGGTCGATGACGCTGCTAGATCCGCCTGCCACCAGCACCCGACCGTCTGAGAGCAGCGTGAGGCTGTGACCCAGACGACCCTCCAGCATGTCGCCGGTCACGGCCCACTCGCCGGTGTCCGGGTCGTAGAGCTCGGCGGAGGCCGATGCGCCGGTGCCGTTCATGGCGCCAGCCAGCAGGACGCGGCCGTCGGCCAGCACCGTGGCCGCGAAGCCGGCGAAGCGGGGCTCGACGGTGCTCCCGGTGACGGTCCACTGCCCCGTGTTCGGGTCGTACAGCTGCGCACCTGACCCGTCGTCGCCGCCGCCCATCACCAGAACCCGGCCGTCGCCGAGGAGCGTCGCAACGCCACGCGGAATCGCTTCGGCCATCGTTCCGGTGGCGGCCCATCGCCTTGTGCTCGGGTCGTAGAGCTCGGAGCTGTCGATGGGGCCGCCATCGCCGTCGCTGCTTGAGCTGCCACCCGCCACGAGGACGGTCCCGTCTCGCAGTGGGATGGCCATATGACCTGTGCGAAGTTGGGCCATATCGCGAGTCGCCGTCCAGGTGCCGCTGCTCGGGTCGTAGACCTCGGCCGAGGCGAGGATGTTCGCGAAGAACTCGCTCGTCTGAGTACCAATGCCGCCTGCCACAAGCACCCTGCCATCAGGCAGCAGCGTGGCCGTGTGGTTGAAGCGCGCCGCGGTCATGCTTCCGGTGGAAGTCCACGCTCCGGTGTTTGGGTCGTACAGTTCCGCCGATGCCGTCGGGACGCCGGGCTCCGCCTGGCCGCCCGCCGCCAGGATGGTGCCATCGGTCAGCAGGGTGATGGTGCCCTGGGACCGTGCCTCGGCCATGGCGCCTGTCGCGGTCCAGACCGCCGCCACTGGCTCGCTCGGAAGCGGCGTCGCGGTCGCAATCGCTGATGCTTCAGCACTCGCTGATGGCGTCGGGGTGCCCGTCGCCTCCACCGCGATCGGCAGCTTGACGATGCCGGACCCGATGAGGGCCGCCCCCGCGATGGCCAGCGCGAGCAGGAGCATGACTGCGACCAGAACCCAGGTGGTGCGCTGGCGAGCCGGCGGCATCGAGGCGGCGCGCTGCTCGATCTCGTACCAGAGATCCGGCGGCGTCACCCGGTCAAGCGTCTGGAAGCGGGTGCGCAAGTCAGTCATCGGTCGTCCCCCAGCAGCAGGCGCAGCCGCTTGCGGCCGCGACTGAGATGCGCGCGCACGGCGAGCTGGTTGATGCCGGTGCGGCGCGCGATCTCGCGCACCGGGCAGTCGGCGTAGTAGTGCAGCACGATCACCGAGCGCTGCTGCGGCGTGAGCTGCCGCAGCGCGGCAAGCAGCTCGTCATCGGCGTGGGCGTCGTGGACGGCGCGCTCCGGCATCGATCCATGGGAGAGGTTGGACTGGCGCTTGAGGTCTCCGGCGGCGAGGCGAAAGGCCGATCGCCAGACCCAGCTGCGCGCATCCCGGATGTCCGTCCCTCGGCGAAGGGCCTGGGCGAAGGCCTCGGCCACCGCATCGGATGCGACATCCTCGTTGCCGGCGAAGGCGTACAGGGCCCGCCACAGGCGGTCGCCATCCTGGCGATATACCGCCTCGACCGCGCCGGCCGCCGTCAGGGGAGCCACGCTGATAGTCACTATGCCCCTAAAGGGACGGATTCCGCGTGAAAGGTGACAGCGGCGTTCGAGCTGGGAGCCGACTGCG
>DASSOW010000376.1:0-8997 GCA_035700175.1 Gemmatimonadales bacterium
GTACAGCAACGGTGGCACGTCGCTCAAGCTGCGCGCCCTGGGCCTGCTGGTGCGGGCACCTGACTGCCAGCGGCTGCGGATGGATGGCTCCAACGAGACGGCAGGCATCGCGCCCGATGTAGACGCAGGATGGAGCGCAGACGACAGCCGGGCGGACAGTGTGCGGAAGGCGATTGACGGGATTGACCGGGCGCTGCATCACCGGTGATCAATGAGACCTGTCGTCGCCCCACTTGGCCGGGTTGTCGCGGATGTAGCGGCGGGTCGCCTCGAACTGGTGCTGGTCCCGGATGATACGTTCGTAATAGTTCCGTTGCCACACACGAGCGCCCGGCGTGCCTCGATGCTGGTTGATCGCACGCGCGGAAAAGGATTTGAACGCACGGACAATTTCCGGCAATGCGTGGCGGCGGTGGTGCATCGGGACGTCGCGCAATGTTGGGATGGTGGCGGGGGCGACCGTTACGTCGAACACGGGCGGGACGTCGCATGACGTTGGGATGGTGGCGGGGGCGACCGTCACGCCGCGCACGGGCGGGACGTCGCGTGACGTTGGAATGGTGGCGGGGGCGACCGTAGGGGCGGGTCTAAGACCCGCCCCTACCTTCCCCACGTCCCGATTCATTCCCACGTCCCGATCCGTCCCCACGTCCCGATCCATCCCCACGTCCCGATCCGTCCCCACGTCCCGATCCATCCCCACGTCCCGATCCCTTCCCACGTCCCGATCCGTCCCCACGTCCCGATCCATCCCCACGTCCCGATCCTCTCCCACATCCCGATCCGTCCCCACGTCCCGATCCATCCCCACGTTCCCCCCGTTCCCCGATCCCAGGACAATGATCCCGTGCACGTGGTTCGGCATTACGACGAATGCATCAAGCTCGACATGCGGGTAATGCGCCGGCAATCGATGCCAGGCCTGCATCACCATCCGGCCCGCCGCACTGAGCTGCATGACGCCGCCGCGGACCGTCCCCAGGAGGCGCTTCCGCCGCTCGACGCAGCAGGTCACGAAGTATGCCCCCGTCCTCGCGTAGTCATATCCATCGAGCCGGATTGACTCTCGGCCATCCACCAACGGCTCGTATCGTCGCGACACGCCGCCCCTCCCTCACTGTGGAACTCCCGCAGGAGGGCAAGCTCATCCAGTGTGGTCAATGACTGCTCAACAGAGGCTGGCATCGATTCGCACATGTACAAAGTGGAAGGCGCCGGATCGTAGGGAGAAGCCATGGCTCTGCCCCTACGATACGGCGCCTTCTGTTGGCATCGATCTCGAAACGCGTCGCCGTGGCGGCGCAGGTCCCGATTGGTGCTTAGCGCGTCGTCAGGCGACCGTTTGCCCAATTCGAGTATGCGATGCAACTGTCACTAGACAATGGATCACCTCCTTCATGCAGGGTGGAACATAGGGCGGGAAACTTCCCGCACCCATTCTAGCAGCACGCGCCATGAACCGGAACCCCGAAGCTCCGCGATCCCACGGGGCACGCGGTTATCACTCCACGATGACCCGTCCCGACATCGCCGTGCCGTGCACGGCACAATCGTACTGGTAGGTCCCCGGCGTGTTGAAGGTCACGGAATAGCTGCTACCACCGCCCGTCATGATCGTGCTGCTCAGGAAACTGGGTGTACCGAGCGACTGCACGCTGTGCGACAATGCGCCAGCACCCCATGTCCACGTGACCGTTGTGCCGGCAGCCACCTTGATGGCGGAGGGCTGGAAGAAGTCATTGCCGACGCTTACGTCGGAGGTTGTCGGGATATCCTGACCGGTCGCCGTGAATATCACTGGCGAGCCTGTGAGATCGGGGACAGTGGCCGTCGCCGTGTTGGCGCCGACAGCGGGGCCAAGCGTCAACACCGCTGCGGCAACGCCATTTGCCGACGTCGTTGACGATGGTGGTGCGATGGTTCCACCACCCGCGGTCACGGCCCACGCGACGCTGGTGCCGGCCACGGCATTGCCAAACTGATCCTTGACGGCCACCTGGAAGGGCGCGGGCAGTGCTTCTCCCACCGTCGCTAGCTGGTTGTTCCCGCCGAATGCCGCCATCTGTGTCGCGGTGCCTGCTGTCGCTGTCGCGCTGAAGGTGACCGGTGACCCGGCCGCCGAGGTGACCGTGGCGGTGGCAGTGGCGTTCCCCGCCGCGTGAGGCAGGGTCCACGCGGTGGAGGCAAGCCCGCCTGCGTCGGTCGTGGCCGACGTGGGGTCAACTGCGGCGCCGGTGCCAGCGGCGGCGAATGTCACGCTCACACCTGCCTTGGGGGTTCCGTCCTCGGTGACACGAACCCGGATGGGATCGGCAAGCGCCGACCCCGCCACTCCCGTCTGCGCGTCCCCGCTCGCGGACGGCGCCTTCGCCACGGCCAGCTGGGGCGGAGGTGGCGGATTGGTGCCGGAGTCGGAGCCGCCGCAGGCGGCCAGGCCGACAATGCCGAGCACCATCCCCGTAGAATTGCGGATCACTCGCATCTTCACCTCCAGGTATCGGTGAACCGTTCGGACGGTCTAGGTGTTACAGGCTGTGCAAGGGCATTTCCTGGGGACGTCAGATTCAATGGGTCCAGCAGCGCGTCCGGAGCACTCATGCCAGGCAACAACTCACATCCCGACGAGTACCAGCCGCTGCGCCGCCGAATCGTGCGCGGCGCCCGATTCAGTGAGGGCACCCATCGGGCGGGGGGCGTCATTCCCTGGCACACCCACGACGACCCGACCCTGTGCTTTGTCCTGCGCGGCCGCTTCTCGGAATACAGCAGGGGCCACGTGGCGGACTGCCATCCGTCGTCCCTCAAGTTCATGCCGGCCGGTGAACGCCACTGGAACAGCTTTCACGTGAGCGACGTCCACGGCTTCATGGCGGAGCTCGAACTGGCAGCGCTCGGCGCGGATGGTGAGATGGGGCGTGCGCTGCAGCGCCAGGCGCAGTTTGTGGCGGGGCCGGAGGTAGCCATCGCGCGGCGCCTCTACAGCGAGTTTCAGAGCAACGACACCGTGGCGCCCCTCGCCATGGAAGGGCTGCTCCTCGAGCTGGTGGTGCAGCTGGCGCGGACCGGCAGCCGGCAGCGGGTGGGCGACTGTCCCAGCTGGGCGCTGCAGGCTCGCGACATCATCCACGCACACGTCACCGATCCGCTTTCCATTGCAGCGATTGCCAAGCTTGTCGGGGTGCACCCGGCCACGCTGGCACGCGGCTTCCGTCGGGCGTTTGGCTGCTCGATCGGCGACATGCAGCGCCGGCTCCGCCTCGAGCATGCGCTGCTCGAGCTCGCCGACGGTGAGCAGCCGCTGGCCCAGGTGGCCCAGCGCGCCGGCTTCTACGACCAGAGCCATTTCACCAATCTTTTCCGCCGCACCTACGGCATCACGCCTGCGCGCTATCGTCGTGCGCTCGTAAGCGACTGAAGCTCGCTCACTGTCACGCTGCCCTCCATGAACGGATGGGGGCGGCAGTGGTAGGGGTAGCTGCCGGCTGCCGGCGTGACCGCAAAGCTCTGCCCCGGCGTGAGCGTCGGTGAGTCCCAGGCATCGCTGGTGGTGGTGTGTCCTGGTGTTCCTTCCGCATCCTCGCAGTTCACCCAGATCACTGTTGTCCCCTCCGGCACCGTCAGTGCGGCCGGTTGGAAGGCAAAGTCCCGGATCACGACGAACGCCGAGTCGGGACCGGGCGGCTGCGCTGCACGCTCGCAGCTGACACCCACCTCGTCGGTGGACGGCTCATGCATGGAGAAGCACGCCGCGACGGCAGCCGACGCCAGCAGTGCGCCGAGCAGGCGGGCAGTCATGGTGCGCGCTCGACCCGCACCTCACCGTGCATGAACGGATGCGGGGTGCAGGCGTAGGTGAATGTTCCCGCGCTGGTGAACCGGTGGCGCCACCGCGTGCCCGGCTTTATGAAGCCGGAGGTGAATGACGAGTCGGATGCCGTGACGGTATGGTCGAGGGGATCGTCATTGATCCACTCGACGATGGTGCCGGCCCGCACCTGCAGCACCGCTGGCGCAAACTTCAGGTCCTTGATGTGGATCTGGACCACCGAATCGGTCGCGACCGTCGCCGGACCCGCCGCCTGCTGGCCCCCGAAATAGCGCGAGAGCGTGACGGGAATGGTGAACTCGAAGCCAAAGCGCACGTCGCCGCTGCCGCGGGCGCCCGACTGCATGGTGGTCGTCGGGGTATTCGAGACCTGCAACGAGAGGGTGTGCGGGGTGTTGGGCAAGGCGAGCTGCAGCCCGGCGCTCCACGCCACCCGCTCGCCCTCATCCCGGTGCAGCATGGTGACGGCATCGCCGGCAATGGCAATGTGACGGGTGAGCCGCAGCACCAGCCCGCCACCGAGCGCCGCATCCGCACCGCTGCTGTCGGGGTCGGCCATGAGCCGGCCCAGTGCGATGACACGCGCCGGTCCCTCAGTGCGAGCCAGCGACAGCTCCGCGCCGGGCCCGCGGGCCGCCAGGTTCCATGACGCGGCGACCGCCGCATCGAGCGGCGCCCCGCGCTCCTGCGCCAGCGGCATGATGCGGCCGAAGAATTCCCATTCGTTCGGGTAGCGGCTCACCAGGGTGGAATTGGTGCTGTAGCGAACACCTACACCCGCGTGACCCGGCAAGCCGGTGGCGAGCAGGAATGTGGGATAACCGGTGACCTTGCGTTCCGGCGCGGGGCTGCGGCTGAACCGGTGCGAAAAGTTGAACTCCACCACGCCCGTGGGAATGGCCCAGGGCCCGCTCACATTGGGACTGCGCTCGAGCAGGCTCTGGGCTGGCGCGGGCGAGGCCGCGGCCAGCATCAGTGCGAGAACCACCATCGCATCAGTACCCGGTCGGAGGCGCACCGTCACCGTCGCTGTTCGTGGGCGGGTTCTTGCTCACCGGCGGGGACGACTCCACCGTGGCGGAGGCGCTGCTCACCTGCACGGTGCCGGTCATGCCCGGATGAATGGTGCAGTGATAGGGGAAGGTGCCGTTGGTGCTGAAGGTGCGCGCAATGCTGGTATTGGCATTGACCCCGGGAATGTTCTCCGGCGCGCCGGCCGTGCCATCAAACGTCACGTTGTGGCCCAGGGACTGAAAGACCCACGTCACCGTGCCTCCGGTGGCCACCCGGACCGTGGAGGGCGTGAACTGCTGGCCCGTCGTGGCAGCCACGGAGGCGGTGGCAGGGGGCGGCGCGTTGTTGTCGGGGCCGTTCGAATCGGAGCAGGATGCCAGGCAGGCGAGCGCTGCAACGGGAGCGAGCAAGGAAAGGCGTGACACGAGCGTATCTCCACGGTCCCACCCGGCAGGGGCAGCGACCGAAAGGGGTGAGTGGTCATGATATGGTTCGGGCGTCATCCCGTCTTGGAAGCTCTGCACCCTTTGGACAGGCGTGACGTCGCCCGCTAGGTTCCTGCATCCATGACCGTTCTCCTCATGAGCCTGCTGGTGGGGCTGGGCGCCTTTGCGGCGGGACTGCTGGGCGCGCTGACCGGCCTGGGTGGCGGCATCGTGATCGTGCCCCTGCTCACCATCGCCTTCGGGGTGGACCTGCGCTATGCCATCGGGGCATCGCTCGTCTCGGTCATCGCGACCTCGTCCGGTGCGGCTGCGGCGTACGTGAAGGAGGGCTACACCAACATCCGCGTGGGCATGCTGCTGGAAGTGGCCACCACCATCGGCGCACTGGCTGGCGCTTACCTGGCCGGGTGGATTTCTCCCAACGCCATCGCGGTGGTCTTTGCCATCGTGCTGCTCTTCACCGCCATCCAGTCCTTCCGGCCCCATACCGAGCACCTCAGTGACGACTCCGACCGGCTCGCGCTCCGGCTGCGGCTTGCCTCGGACTACCCCACCCCGGCGGGACGCCACTCCTACCAGGTGCGCAATGTCCCCACCGGCTTCGGCCTCATGTTCCTCGCCGGCATCCTCTCTGCGCTGCTCGGCATCGGCTCCGGCGTCGTGAAGGTGCTGGCGATGGACCGCGCGATGCACCTGCCGTTCAAGGTCTCCACCACAACAAGCAACTTCATGATCGGGGTCACGGCAGCGGCCAGTGCAGGGGTGTACCTGAGCCGGGGCTACATCGACCCGGTCCTGGCGTTGCCGGTGATGATCGGCGTGCTATCGGGCGCGCTGGTCGGGGCCCGCGTGCTCACCCGCGCGCCCACGCGCGCCTTGCGGCTGCTCTTCACCATCGTGGTCGTGGTGCTGGCCGCCGAGATGCTCTACAAGGGCGTGACGGGAACGGTGTGATGGAAACGGAACGCTGGAGCGACGACCGGGTGGAACAGGTGGTCGGCAACCTGCTGCGCATCGGCGTGCTGGTGGCAGCGGCCGTGGCCGTCGCCGGCGGCATCGCCGTGCTGGTGCAGCACGGCATGCGGCAGGCAGACTACGGCACCTTCACCGGCGAGGCCGCGGAGTTCACCAGCATCGGCGGGATCGTGCGGGGCGTGCTCGCGCTCGACAGCCGGGCGGTGGTGCAGCTGGGGCTGGTGCTGCTGATCGCCACGCCCATTGCCAGGGTGGTCTTCTCGCTGGTTGCGTTCCTGCTGCAGCGTGATCGGCTCTATGTGGTGATTACCAGTATCGTCCTGGCGGTGCTGCTGTTCAGTCTGGTGTTTGGTGGCGGGTGAAGAGACGCTAAGCGCTTAGCGCTAAGCGCTCGTGCGTAACGGCCCTCTCCCATGGAGTCCCCCATGCGCTTCCCCTCCATAGCCGCCCTGGCCCAACGCGCTGGCGAAGTTGCCCGGCGGTTTCCCCTCACGCTCGCCCTCGGCGCGACGGCGGCCGGGTTTGCCGTGGCCGCGGTGGATGCCAACGATGCGGACGACCTGCTGTGGCGCATTGCCCTCGTTGCCCTGCTGGGTCTGCCGCTCTCGGTAGGCTTTGCCCTGCGCGCACGCTACCTCGCCTGGAGCGTCGGCCGGCAGGTACTGTGGCAGGCCGCCGGCCTCCTGGTGCTGGTCCTGTTCTTCATCACCTGGCCCGGCCCGAAGCGCGACCAGGACATGGTGCGATTCCTCCACCTCGCCGCCATCCTCCACCTGGTTGCAGCGGTGCTCCCGTTCATCCGGGGCCGAGAGACCACGGCATTCTGGCAATACAACCGCCGGCTCTTCGAGAGCTTCCTGCGCGCGGCGGTGTTTGCCGCAGTGCTGTTCGTGGGCCTCGCCGTTGCGCTGGGCGCGCTGGACAAGCTGTTCGGAATGCATGTACCGGGCGAGAGTTATGCCCGGCTCTTCTTCTGCATGGCCTTCCTGGTGCATCCGTGGATCTTCCTCGCCGGGGTACCTGACGAAGTCGAGGAGCTGGCATTCCAGACCTATCCCCGTGCGCTCAAGATCTTCACGCAGTACGTGCTGACCCCGCTGGTCGCCGTTTACCTCGTGATCCTGGTGCTCTATCTCGGCAAGATCATCGTGACCGGCCAGTGGCCGAACGGCTGGATCGGCTACCTGGTGACCGCCGTCTCTGTCGCCGGCCTGCTCGGCTTTCTCCTGGTGCATCCGCTACAGTCGCTCCCGGAGGAGGGATGGATCCGCCTTTATGCCCGGGGACTCTTCATCGGGCTGGTCCCCGCGGCGGTCATGCTGCTGCTCGCGCTGTGGAAACGGGTCGCGCCGTACGGGCTCACCCCCCTCCGCACCCTGGGCCTGGTGCTGGGCGTCTGGCTGCTGGGCATTGCCATCCTCTACATCGTCTCGCGTGGCACCAGCATCAGGACCATCCCGCTTTCTCTCGCGGCTGTGCTCACGGTGTGCTTCGGCGGGCCGCTGGGCGTGCGTCACCTCTCCGTCAACAGCCAGGCCAACCGCCTCACCCATCTGCTGAGCGGCACGGACCGGTCCGGCGAGCGCGCGCGCGAGGCGAGCGCAGCACTCGGATTCCTGCTCCAATACGACGCGCGAGACGCCGTGGAGCGGATTTTCGGCGACTCGGCACTTGGGGACGTGAACCTGGCCGGGAACAATTGGGTAATACGCGACTCCGTGGCGAGCCGTCTCCTCGCGCTCAAGGGCGTGACATACTCGGCGTCGAGCGCACGTGGATCCCATGGACGCGAAGCAGCAAGGAGGGCGCCGGGCGAGGCAATCCCGATGGCGGGTTACGACTGGCTGCTGCCGCTTGACCTTTCCCGCGATACGATGGCCGCACACGCCGGGCCCCACGCAATCCATGTCAGCCGGGACTCCACCCACAACTGGCTGGACGTGAAGGTGGACAGCAGCGCACCAGTGCGTTTCCGGATCGACTCGATGTATCTGGCATGGCAGGCCGCGGACAGCGCCAGCCGTCCGACCCAGCTGCTCAGCGAGCGCACGGCGGGAGCCGTGCGGCTGATGCTCGCCGCCAGCGAAATATGGGTATTCGGTCCCGAGGACACATTACGCGTCGGTGGCGTGAACGGTCAGCTCCTCGTGGGAGAACGGAAATAGAGCGCCGCCCCGGTCCCGACCGGGATAGTTTTCCGGCATGATCGCATCACGCCTGGCGGGTCTGGTTCTGCTTGCGGGCTGCGCCGGCCGAGGAGCATCGCCTCCGGCCCCGGTGGCGGCGCCCGACACGGTGCTCGTCTGGGTCACCGACCCTGCCGATACACTCACGCTCCACACCGATTCGCTGGTTCGGCTGCTGGGTGCCTCGGCCATCCGCTGGCAAGTGGCAGACACGCGCGACGCCTCGGTCCTGGTGGCGCGCGGCCAGTTGCCGGCCTTGGCCAACGGCCCATTCCTCAAGGCATTTCCTGCCGGCTCGGCGATGGCGGAGCGATTGCCCTGGGGACGGCTCTACGCCCTCGTCTCCGACACGATGATTCCGGTGCCCGCGCTGGCCGACTCCGGCTCGGCCGTGGGCGTGCGTGACGACCTCGCCCGGTTTGCGGTGAGCACGGACGCCGAACCCTCGATCACTGCGCCACCTGTGCCGCTCCGCTGCGACAGCATGATCGCCCGGGCCCGCGAGCCGCGGCCGAGGATTGCGTATCTCGCCGCTGATCCGGTGGCGCGT
>DASSOW010000377.1:0-5748 GCA_035700175.1 Gemmatimonadales bacterium
GGGCAGCCACCCGCCTGGAAGCGATGGGGCATCGCTGCCCGTGCCGGCTGAGTCTCGCCAGTGCATGAGCTGAGCCTGGCACTCGAGGTCTGCCGGCAGGTGGAGGCAGTAATGGAGCGCGAGGGCGCCGTCGCGATGCGCCGGCTCGCCATCGAGATCGGCGCCAACGCCGGGGTCGAGGTCGAAAATTTCCGGTTCTGTCTCGAGACCCTGCTCGGGGCTCCGCCGTTCGGTGGCGGGAGCGCCGAGCTGATTCCGGTAGGCGGGGCCGATCTCAGGCTTGCGTGGGTGGAGGTTGACGATGGCCGTCCGGACCATTGAAGTGCGCGAGCGCCTGATGGCGCGGAACGACGAGATCGCCGCGGAAGTGCGGGCGACGCTCGCCGAGGCCGGTGTCACCGCGCTCAACCTGATCTCGTCGCCGGGGTCGGGGAAAACCCTGCTCCTTGAACGAACGCTGGCGGCACTGGGCGAGGAGCTTGAGATCGCCGTGGTGACCGGCGACGTGCAGACGCAGAATGACGCAGAGCGGCTGGCGCGACACACGGGCCGGCTGGTGCAGGCGGTGGTCACCCATGGGGCATGTCATCTGGACGCCAGCCAGGTGCGCCATGCCATCGATGCGATCGACCTGGCGCACACCCAGCTCCTCTTCCTCGAGAATGTTGGCAACCTGGTCTGCCCCGCAAGCTGGGATCTGGGGGAACTGGCCAAGGTGGTGGTCTTCTCGGTAACTGAGGGAGAAGACAAGCCGGCCAAGTATCCCAAGGCGTTCAGCCTTGCACGATATGCCGTGCTCAACAAGGTCGACCTGCTGCCGCATCTTGATTTTGACGTCGCCCTGGCCATGCAGCATGCGCGATCCGTGAATCCGGCCATCCGGTTCTTCCAGACGTCCGCCCGCACAGGCGAAGGCATGGATGACTGGTACGACTTTCTTCGCGGCCAGGTCCGCGCGGCACTTCCATGCCGTGCGTAACGGCGCCCGCGCCGGCGCGGGAGGCCTGGCGGCTCCGGGTGACGGGGCTGGTGCAGGGTGTGGGCTTCCGCCCCTTTGTGCACCGGCTCGCCCTGCGGCATCAACTGGGGGGTACGGTCCGCAATACGGCGGGCGATGTGGAGATCCGGGTCGAGGGCGCGCGTGACTCGTTCGACGCGTTTCGGCGCGCGCTCGAGGCCGAGGCGCCCTCCCTGGCCCGGATCGAGTCAGTTGCCGTTGCCCAGGATGTCGTGAAAGAGTGTGAGGGCTTCACGATCCTCCCGAGTGCCGACCAGCCCGGCCGCCGCCAGCCGGTCTCGCCCGACGTCGCGATCTGTGCCGCCTGTGAGAAGGAGCTCTTCGACCCCGCCGACCGCCGCTATCGCTATCCCTTCATTACCTGCACCGACTGCGGACCCCGCTTCACGGTCATTCACGCCATGCCGTATGACCGCGAACGCACCAGCATGGCGCCTTTCGCGCAATGTCCCGCGTGCCTCGGCGAGTATGACGAACCAGGCGACCGGCGGCACCACTCGGAGACCAACAGCTGTCACGCCTGCGGCCCTCGGCTCTGGTACCGCAGCAGCGACAACCGCATCGTGGATGGTGCCGATGCCGCCATCCGGGCTGCCGCACAGCTCGTGCTCGGCGGCGGCATCCTCGCGCTCCGTGGGCTGGGAGGCTTCCACCTCGCGGCGGACGCCGCCAGTGAGCTTACGGTCCGGCGGCTCCGCTTCCGCAAGCATCGTGACGCCAAGCCATTTGCGGTGATGGTCCGCACGCTGGAGGATGCACGCACGCTGGCGCTGGTGAGTGATGCAGAAGCCGCGTTGCTCTCCTCCGCAGAGCGGCCCATCGTGCTGCTTTCCCTGCGGCCCGATGCCGGACTTGCCCCGTCGCTGGCGCCAGGGCTCGGCATGGTGGGCCTCATGCTGGCCGGAACGCCGCTCCACCACCTGCTGCTGGATGCGTGCGACCGCCCACTGGTGATGACCAGCGGGAACCTGAGTGACGAGCCGATTGCCATTGGCAATCGCGAGGCGGTGCGCCGACTGGCGTCCATCGCTGACGGCTATCTCCTGCATGACCGCGAGATCGTGGCCCGCTACGATGATTCCGTCATGCGGGTGGTGGCGGGCCAGCGTGTGCTCATGCGCCGGGCCCGCGGCTATGCACCGATGCCGATCCGGCTGCCGGTGCCCTCGCCCCGCCCACTCGTGGCGGTGGGTCCCCACCTCAAGAACACCTTTACGCTGGTAGCAGGCGATCAGGCCTACGTGAGCCAGCATATCGGTGATCTCGACAGTCTCGAGTCGCTCGACCACTTCCAGGCCAGTCTGGAGACCTTCCGCCGCCTCTTCCGCATCGAGCCGGAGATCGCCGTGCGGGACCTGCACGAGGGGTACCTCTCGACCCGCATCGCCGGGGAGATGGGACTGGAACGCGTGCTCACGGTCCAGCATCACCACGCCCACATCGCAGCGGTGATGGCCGAGCATGGCGTGACCGGGCCGGTGCTGGGCGTGGCGATGGATGGGACGGGCGCGGGAGACGACGGCACCTCCTGGGGCGCCGAGTTCCTGGTGGCGGACCTGCTCGACTACCGGCGCGTGGGACATTTCCGTGCGGCACCGATGCCGGGCGGTGATGCCGCGTCACGCGCGCCGTGGCGCGCTGCCCTGGGCTATCTCTCGCTGCAGCCGGGAAACGCGCAACATTTTTCCGCCGCATTCGACGGCATCGATGCGGAGCAGATTCGGGTCGCCCGCCGGCAGATCGAGCGCCGGTTGAATGCGCCCATGGCGTCGTCGCTGGGCCGGCTGTTTGATGCCGCAGCTGCGGTGCTCGGGGTCCGGCGGCACGCATCGTACGAGGGGCAGGCGGCGATCGAGCTGGAAGCGCTGGCCGCCCGGCGGCCTGCCCGGGAGCGGCACTGTGCTATCACGGAAGAGGGCAGCCAGCTGGTCGTTGACCCCGTGCCGTTGCTCGCCGCGCTGGGCGTGCGCCGCCGTCGTGGTGAAGATCCGGCGGATCTTGCCGCTGAATTCCATGCGTCCGTGGCGCGCGCGATGGAGGTCATGGTCCGGCGCCTGGCCGACTCGGAGCGGCTCGGCACCGTGGTCCTCAGCGGCGGAAGCTTCCAGAACGCGCGGCTCCTGGAATCCATGCTCACGCGACTGGCGGAGCCGGGCTTCCGCGTGCTGGCACCGCGGCTGCTTCCGCCGAACGACGGCGCCATCAGCTATGGTCAGGCGGCTGTCGCCGCCGCCCGGCTCTCGGCCGGCTGGACCTGAGGGAGGGTCTCATGTGCCTTGGTATTCCTGGCCGCATCGCCGACATGCGCGACGATCGCGGCATCGCCATGGGGACGGTGGACTTCGGCGGCGTCAAGCGCGACGTCTGCCTGCAGTACGTGGCCCATGAAGTGAAGGCGGGCGACTACGTGATTGTCCACGTGGGCTTTGCCATCACCCGGGTGGAAGAGGAGGAAGCGCGGAAGACCTATCAGGCGCTCCGGGAGATGAGCCAGCTGGAGGAACTCGACTGGATGCGTGAAGTGGCCGCGTGGGGGCCGGCATGAAATACCTGAGCGAATACCGCGATCCGGAGCTCGCGAAGGCGCTGCTGGCGCAGATTCGCGCCACGGTGACCCGACCCTGGGTGTTGATGGAGGTGTGCGGCGGCCAGACGCACACCATCGTCCGGCAGGGGCTCGACGAGCTGCTGGACGGGAAAGTCGAGATGATCCACGGCCCCGGCTGCCCTGTCTGCGTCACGCCGCTGGAGCAGATTGACAAGGCGATGGCACTTGCGAGCCGGCCGGAGGTGATCTTCACCTCGTTCGGCGACATGCTGCGCGTGCCGGGGAGTGATTGCGACCTGCAGCAGATCCGCGCGCGGGGTGGCGCAATTCGGATCGTGTATTCGCCCCTGGATGCGGTGGAGCTGGCCATCCGGAATCCCGACCGGGAGGTGGTGTTCTTCGCGGTGGGATTCGAGACGACCGCCCCGGCCAACGCCATGGCGGTCTGGCGCGCACGGCAGCTGGGTGTCCGCAACTTCAGCATGCTGGTTTCCCATGTCACGGTCCCGCCGGCCATGGTGGCGCTCCTCAGCGATCCTGCCAATCGGGTGCAGGGATTCCTCGCCGCCGGCCACGTGTGCAGTGTCATGGGCTGGACCGAGTACGAGCCGATTGCCGCGGGGTTCAAGGTGCCCATCGTGGTGACCGGCTTCGAGCCGCTGGATATCCTGGAAGGGATCTACATGGCTGTCCGGCAACTGGAGACCGGACACCACGATGTCGAGAACCAGTATGCGCGCGCCGTGCGCCGGCAGGGCACCGTGCCGGCGCGGCAGCTGGTGGAGCAGGTGTTCGAGCTGGTGGACCGCAAGTGGCGCGGCATCGGCATGATTCCGGCGAGTGGCCTGGCGCTTCGGGAGGAGTTCGCCGCTCATGACGCCGAGCGCCGTTTTGCGCTCGGCAATATCCAGGTGTCGGAGCCGGCGGAATGCGAGGCGGGTGCCGTGCTCACCGGTCAGCTCAAGCCCCATCAATGCCCGGCGTTTGGCGGACGCTGCACCCCGGAGCATCCGCTGGGCGCGCCGATGGTCTCCTCCGAAGGCGCGTGCGCCGCGTATTACAACTATGGCCGGCATCGCGCGCCGGTTCCGGCCGGCGGCGCGCGGGAGGCGTCATGACCGACACGGCGCGACTTGCGGAGGGAATCAGCTGCCCCGCGCCGGCGGCAGCGACCGACCGCGTGCAGCTGGGACACGGCTCGGGCGGCAAGATGAGCGCCGCGCTCCTGCGCGAGCGTTTTCTCCCGCATTTCGACAACGACATCCTGCGCCAGCTGGGCGACGCGGCCGTGTTGCCATTCGCCGGCGGCGAGCTGGCGTTTTCCACTGACACGTTCGTGGTCAACCCGGTGGAATTCCCCGGCGGAAACATCGGTTCACTCGCGGTGCACGGCACCCTCAATGATGTCGCCATGATGGGTGCGGTACCACGGTACTTCTCCGCGGGGTTCGTCGTTGAGGAAGGGCTCGAGCTTGCCCTGCTGGACCGCGTCATCGGCGCGATGGCGGCGGCGGCCCGGACGGCCAACGTGCCGCTCGTCACCGGCGATACCAAGGTGGTGGAGCGCGGCAAGGCGGACGGCCTCTACATCAACACCACCGGCATCGGCACCCTCGAGGGCCCCGTGCGTCCCGCTCCCCATCGCGCCGCACCAGGCGATGTGGTCCTCCTGAGCGGCCCGATCGGGCGCCACGGCATGGCCATCATGGCGGCGCGCGAAGGGCTGGCGTTCGAGGCCGCCATCGAGAGCGATTCCGCGCTGCTCTATCCGCTGGTGAAACGGCTGGGCCAGTGCCTGGGCGGCGAGCTGCATGTCCTGCGCGATCCCACTCGTGGCGGCGTCGCGAGTGCGCTCAACGAGATCGCAGCGGCCTCGCAGGTGGGGATCGAACTGGATGAAGGCGCGGTCCAGGTGCCAGGCCCCGTGGCGGCCGCGTGCGAGATGCTGGGGCTGGATCCGCTCTATGTGGCCAATGAAGGCGTGCTGCTGGCCTTCGTGCCGGCGGCGCGAGCCGGTGAATCACTCGACGCCCTGCGCGCCGAGCCGCTGTCGGGCGACGCGGTGGCGATTGGCCGGGTGGTGGCGGCGCATGCCGGCATGGTCATCATGCGCACCGCCATCGGCGGCAGCCGCGTGGTGGACATGCTCCCCGGCGACCAGTTGCCCCGGATCTGCTGACGC